>JANNPG010000331.1:0-11371 GCA_031399805.1 Betaproteobacteria bacterium
CTCGTTCGGTCGTCACCTCGTCCGCTCCCATCATCGTTCGCCCGGTCAGTCCGGGGGGGGGGCCTGTGACCTTGCCCGGCCCCTTGCCCAGGTCACAGGCCTCCATCGAAGCGCTCTTCGGCCCGCGCTTTTGTTTCCACAACGCCTCGCCCTTGGCCTCGAAAAGCTCGGCCGGGTTGCCGTCTTCGAGCATCTTGCGGTACTCGGCAATGCCGTCGGCGGCCGATCGCGGCTGGGCCGCAGCGCCTACCGAGACGATGGCCACCACGGCCATCACGACGGACTTGATCTTGTTCTTCATGTCGCTCCTCCTTCGACGCGCGGGTTTCAGGTTACGACAGCTTCGTCGGTGCGCTTGTCGCCCTTGCCGAAAAAGTGCATGCGGTGATGATGCCGTCGCAGTATACGGCGGGCATGAGTCGCGAGGATGCGTGCGCCGAGGCCGACGCGCTCGGTGTGCGCTACTCGGAGATCGCTATCAAGCCGATGTTCGAGGCCTTTCTCGCCGCGCTGGGGCCGCAGTTCAAAGGCTTGCCCGCGGATACGACCGAAGAGAATCTGCAGTCGCGCATTCGCGGCACGTTGCTGATGGCGTTGTCGAACAAGTCGGGAGCGATCGTGCTGACCACCGGCAACAAGAGCGAAATGGGCACGGGCTATGCGACACTCTATGGCGACATGGCGGGCGGCTTCGCGGTGCTGAAGGACATCAGCAAGATGCTGGTGTACCGGCTTTCCAACTACCGCAACAGCGTGTCGCCGGTGATTCCGCAGCGCGTAATCACGCGCCCGCCGTCCGCCGAGTTGCGTCCCGATCAAACTGACCAGGACAGCCTGCCGCCCTACGACGTGCTCGACGCGATCATGGAGGCCTATGTCGAGCAAAACCTCGGTCCGCGCGAGATCGAGGCCAACGGTTTCAGCCGCAAGGACATCGAACGCGTGATCCATCTGTTGCGCATCAGCGAATACAAGCGGCGCCAGGCGCCCGTGGGCATTCGCATCACGCCGCGCGGCTTCGGCAAGGACTGGCGCTATCCGATCACCAACAAGTATCGCCACCAGTTCGAATAGCAACTAGTTGCCGCAAGGCTTTATACTATGCAAGGAAATCGGTCGCGCCATGCCACCGGTCAAGACAGGCAGGGGAAACTTCCATGAAAAAGATCGAAGCGATATTCAAGCCGTTCAAGCTGGACGAAGTGCGTGAGGCATTGTCCGAGATCGGCGTTAGCGGGCTTACCGTGACTGAAGTGAAGGGATTCGGCCGGCAAAAAGGGCACACCGAACTCTATCGGGGCGCCGAATACGTAGTTGATTTCCTGCCCAAGGTCAAAATTGAAGTGGTGATCGCCGAGAGCATGCTTGAACAGGCGGTCGATGCCATTGTGAAGGCGGCGCGCACCGGCAAGATCGGCGACGGCAAGATTTTCGTCACCAGCGTTAATCAGGTCATACGCATACGCACCGGTGAGACCGACGAGGCGGCGATCTAAAATACCGTAAGGCGAGAGGGGAGAGGAGTGAGGGGGAAAACCGCCTTTCGCCTCACGCCTGACGCCTCACGCTCTTCAGCAGTACCATCACCGCACCACCCCCGCCATCGACCTGGCGTGCCTGGCAAAACGCGAGCACTTCATCGCGCTGAATCAACCAGTTTGCAACTTTCATTTTTAACACTGGTTCGCGGTTCTTCGAGCGCAATCCCTTGCCGTGGATGATGCGCACGCAACGCGCGTCCCGGCGCCGGCAGGCATTGAGAAATCCGACCAGCAACTCGCGGGCCTCGACCGATGTGTGCCCGTGCAAGTCGAGTTCGTCCTGGATTACCCAATGCCCGCGGCGCAGTTTCCTGAGAGTTTGCGGCGACAGTCCAGTGCGCAGATAAACCAGTTCTTCCCCGGTCTCAGTGCCGATGTCCCACGTAATGTGATCGCTCAGGCTGTCGGCCAGCGCAGCGCTTTCATCGCGCAGCCGCTGCTCCGGGATCGGCTTGCGTCGCGGCGCCGTATGCACCACCCGTCCGTGCGCGGGCAGGGGCGTGACGTTCGAAAACAGTTTTTCAAATAAGTCGCCGTCAACGTCGGCGGATTCGGCAGGCGGCTTCTTCATCGCGCAATTCCGTCCGCATTATCGCCGCGTGCCGGGTCAGCCTGCGAGCGATTCCAGGTACTTCTGCGCATCGAGCGCGGCCATGCAGCCGGTGCCTGCGCTGGTTACCGCCTGGCGATAGACATGATCCTGCACATCGCCGGCGGCGAACACGCCGGGAATGCTGGTGGCGGTGGCGCCGCCGTTCAGCCCGCTCTGGGCGATGATGTAACCGTTTTTCATAGTCAGCTGGCCGGCGAAAATATCCGTGTTGGGCCGGTGTCCGATCGCAATGAAGACACCCTGCAGTTGTTTGTCGGCGGCGGCGCCGGTCTTGACGTTTTTGACGCGCATGCCGGTAACGCCCGACTTGTCGCCGAGTACCTCGTCGAGTACATGGTCCCACAGCAGGGTGGCTTTGCCGGCCGCCACTTTTTCATTGAGTTTATCGACGAGGATGGCCTCGGCGCGAAATTTATCGCGCCGATGCACGACCGTCACGTGGCGTGCGATGTTCGTCAGATATAACGCTTCCTCCACCGCGGTGTTACCGCCGCCGATGACCGCAACATCCTGCTCCTTGTAGAAGAAGCCGTCGCAGGTCGCGCAGCCGGATACGCCGCGCCCCATGAACGCTTCTTCGGATGGCAGGCCAAGATACATGGCGGACGCGCCGGTGGCGATGATCAATGCATCGCAAGTGTAAGTGCCGTTGTCGCCGATCAGCGTGAGGGGCTTCTCACCCAGTTGCGCGGTGTGGATGTGATCGAAAATGATCTCGGTCTTGAAGCGCGCGGCGTGTTTTTGAAAGCGTTCCATGAGTTCAGGCCCCTGGACGCCCATTGCGTCGGCGGGCCAGTTGTCGACATCGGTCGTCGTCATCAGTTGCCCACCCTGGGCGAGACCGGTCAGCAACACCGGTTTGAGGTTTGCGCGGGCCGCGTAAACGGCGGCGCTATAGCCTGCGGGACCTGATCCAAGGATTAAAAGTCGGCAATGTCGGGTGGTTTTGGTCATTGAATCGCCTGAATTAGGGTGGATTTGTAAAAAAACAACATTTTGGCAGTCAAACCCGCTGGCTGTCGAGCCGTTATTTAAGCTTCAATATTCATTTTCGATTTATTGCCATCAATAAAAAACTGTGTTTTTGCGCCCAACAGGAACAACGTAAATATAAAGACCAGGGGAACTGATGGGGACATTAATGTGAGGCGACTGACGGGAAGGGCGGATAGGGTAGAATCCGGGTGGTATTCTGGTGACAGTTCCTGATCTATCAGCGGAGGAAAGCAACCAGTGAATCCCCAGATTCTGAAGACGGTGCCATTATTCTCGTCGTTGTCCGACGAGCAGGTGCGCGTTTTGCAGCCGTGTCTGCAGCAGCGCAGTTACCCTCGAAGTTCGTTCATCCTGCGCGCGGGAGACGAGACCGACGCGCTTTACATAATTCTCTCCGGTCGCGTCAAAATCCTGATCCCCGACGAACAGGGGCGCGAAGTGATCCTTGCAGTGATGGGGCCCAACGAATATTTCGGGGAGATGGGACTGCTCGACGATCAGTCCCGCTCGGCGAGCGTCGAGACGCTCGAGGCATGTCAAATGCTCCGTTTTTCAAAGTCGGGGTTCATCGCGTGCCTGAAGGATAACTTCGATCTCGCAATGATCATTATTCGTAACCTGGTCAAGCGCTTGCGTGATGCGGACCGCAAGATCGAAAGCCTCGCTTTAATTGATGTGTACGGCCGTGTCGCGCGCCTGCTGCTGGATCACGCCGAGGAAATTGACGGGATGTGGGTCGTGAAGCAGGCGCCGCCGAAACAGGAAATTGCCCGCATGATAGGCGCGTCGCGGGAAATGGTGAGCCGCGTGGTCAAAGATCTCCAGGAGCGCGGCTATATCCGGGCTGAAAAGCGCAAAGTTTTTCTGTTGGACAAGGTCTCGATGACCAAGCGGGCTTCGAGCAGTTAGGATTATTCAACTTGCCGTTCGTCATCGGGCATAGCATTAACAAGTTGAACGCCGAGAACTGCGTAGTTAAATAGTTTGGCCGCACTTGCATGCAAGACCCCGCTGTGGCGGGGTTTTGCTTTTACGCGGACGATTGGCAAGCCGCTATTCAGGATTTTCACGGCGCAGGTTGCGGTCACGCGGTTACATCCGGCGACGATTGAATTACCACCTAAAGCGATTTATTTCGTTTGCCTCTTAACTTATTGTTTTCAGAGGCAACGCCAAATTGTTTTAAGTGCCACGTTTCGGCTTTGGCGCTATAATCCGCTCACTTTGAGCGCAATCCTTTGATTATGTGGTTTAGTGAAAAAACGGCGGTGGGCCGCTCCGCCGAAAACCCGCTTCCGCCCAAGATCGCTTCCCTGTTGCGGGAATCGTGGTGGCTCGCGGTGGTCGCTTTGGCGCTGTATCTGGCCCTGATACTGTTCACGTACAGTAAAGCTGATCCAGGATGGTCACACAGCGCCAGTGTCGAGCACATCCAGAACTCCGGCGGGCGAATCGGCGCCTGGCTCGCCGACACTCTTCTTTTCGTATTCGGGCTGTCTGCGTGGTGGTGGGTGGTGCTTTGTGCGTTCGTAGTACGCTGGAGTTTCCGGCGCATTGAGAACGTCACGCCAGCCGACCGCCGGTCCTACGTCGTCACCGGCATCGGCTTCGTTATCCTGCTGGTCGCGAGTGCAAGTATCGAGGCATTGCGCTTTTACAGCCTGCATACAACATTGCCGCTGGTGCCTGGCGGCATGCTCGGCGCCGGCGTCGGTGGATTATTGTCGACGGCAATAGGTTTCACCGGTGCGACGTTGGTGCTGCTGGCGTTGATCGCGATAGGTTTGAGTCTGTTCACCGGGCTGTCGTGGATCGCTTTTCTCGAGCAACTTGGCGGCGGTGTGGAGGTCGTCTATCAATTTCTGAGGCAGCGCTGGACGAATTGGCAGGATAGACGCGCCGGTGCGGTTGCCGTGATCGAGCGCGACGAGGTCGTCGAAGAGAGCAAGAAAAAACTCGACATCCACGAACCTCTACGCATCGAGCCGGCGAAAGTCGAGATTCAGAAATCGATGCGCGTCGAACGTGAGAAACAGGTGCCGTTGTTTGAAAATCTGCCCGATTCCCCACTGCCACCGTTGAAGCTGCTGGACGAGCCCGAAAAAGCGGTGGCGGTCGTGAGCACCGAGACGCTTGAGTTTACATCGCGCCTCATCGAGAAAAAGCTGCTCGACTTCGGCGTCGAAGTAAAGGTGATCGCGGCCTACCCGGGGCCGGTGATTACGCGCTACGAGATCGAGCCCGCGGTTGGCGTGAAAGGCAGTCAGATCATCAATCTGATCAAGGACCTGGCGCGTGCCTTGTCGGTGATCAGCATCCGGGTCGTCGAAACGATACCCGGCAAGAGCTGCATGGGCCTCGAAATTCCGAATCCGGAGCGCCAGATCGTTCGCCTGTCGGAAATCGTCAGCTCGCAGATTTACGCGGACATGCACTCACCGCTGACGCTTGCGCTGGGCAAGGACATTGCGGGCAATCCCATAGTCGCTGATCTTGCCCGCATGCCGCACCTGCTGGTCGCCGGTACCACGGGGTCAGGCAAATCAGTCGCGATCAATGCGATGATTTTGAGCCTGCTCTACAAATCGCCGCCCGCACAATGCCGCCTGATCCTCGTTGACCCCAAGATGCTCGAGCTCTCGGTATACGAGGGCATCCCGCATCTGCTGGCGCCGGTGGTCACCGACATGCGTCAGGCGGCCAACGCGCTGAATTGGTGTGTGGCAGAAATGGACCGACGCTACCGCCGGATGTCGGGTGTGGGCGTGCGGAACATGGCGGGCTTCAACCAGAAGATCCGCGAGGCGGAGAAAGCCGGCTAATCCATTCCGTATCCGCTGACGTCGACGCCCGAAAATCCGGATCCCCTGCTTGAGATGCCGCTGATCGTGGTCGTCATCGACGAACTCGCCGATCTGATGATGGTGGTCGGCAAGAAGGTCGAGGAGCTGATTGCGCGGCTGGCCCAAAAAGCGCGCGCGGCGGGCATACACCTGATTCTGGCGACCCAGCGCCCCTCGGTGGACGTCATTACCGGGTTGATCAAGGCCAATATCCCGACGCGTATTGCGTTCCAGGTTTCGGCACGCGTGGATTCGCGCACAATTCTCGACCAGATGGGCGCCGAGGCCCTGCTCGGACAGGGCGATATGCTGTATCTGCCGCCGGGAACCGGTTTTCCGCAGCGCGTGCACGGCGCCTTTGTCGCCGACCACGAGGTGCATAAAGTCGTCAGCTACCTCAAGAATCTGGCAAAGCCACAGTACGTCGAGGGCGTGCTGGAAGAACCGGAGATGGACGGCGAAGGCGTGCTGGCGCAGGATGGCAGCGGCAATGGCGAAGCGGATCCGCTGTATGACCAGGCGGTGGAAATCGTGCTCAAAACGCGGCGCGCTTCAATTTCGCTGGTCCAGCGCCATTTGCGCATTGGGTATAATCGTGCAGCGCGGTTGATCGAGCAGATGGAGCGCGCCGGCATGGTGTCGACGATGCAATCCAACGGCAACCGCGAGGTGCTCGTGCCGGCACCGGTGTCTGAACAATAATAGAGTGAAGAAAATATTCTGATGCGAATCATAGTGACACTTGTTTTTCTGCTGACATGCGTGGCGGCACGTGCGGCGAGTATCGAAACGCTCAAGACGTTTCTGCAGCAGACGACGTCCGGCAAAGCGCGGTTTGCGCAAATTGTCGTCGATAAAAACCTCAAAGAATTGCAGCAGGCAACCGGCACCATGCAGTTTGTGCGGCCGGGCAGATTCCGCTGGCAGTACGACAAGCCGTATGAACAGACGATCGTCGGCGACGGCGCCAGACTGTGGATTTACGACAAGGATCTGAATCAGGTCACGGTCAGAAAACTGGACAAGGCGCTGGGCGGCAGTCCCGCCGCGCTGCTCGCGGGCAGCAACGAGATCGAAAAAGTGTACGACCTCGCCAATCTTGGCACGCAGGAAGGCCTCGACTGGCTGGAGGCGGTTCCCAAATCGAAAGACAATACTTTTGAGCGTATCCGGCTTGGCTTCGGCCAGAGCGGGCTGGAGGCCATGGAATTGCGCGATCAGTTCGGGCAAACCACGGTCATAAAATTCGCCGGTGTCGAGCGCAACCCGAAAATCGCACCGGATGTGTTCAGATTCACGCCGCCGAAAGGCGCTGACGTCATCACCGACTGAGCAAAATCCGGCTACGCGCCTGCCGTGAATGATCTTTTCGCCACGCCCGAACCGGCTGCACCGCTCGCGGAACGGTTGCGGCCGCGTTCTTTCGAAGAAGTGGTAGGGCAGCCGCATCTGCTCGGTCCGGGCAAGCCGCTGCGACTTGCGTTCGAATCGGGCAAGACGCATTCAATGATTCTGTGGGGGCCGCCCGGCGTGGGCAAGACCACGCTCGCGCGCTTGATGGCGCATGCGTTCAATGCAGAATTCATCGCCATTTCAGCGGTGCTGGCAGGCGTCAAAGACATACGCGACGCAGTGCAGCTTGCCGAACTCGCGCTGCAGCAAAGCGGGCGTCACACGATACTCTTCGTCGATGAAGTGCACCGCTTCAACAAGGCGCAGCAGGATGCCTTCCTGCCGTATGTCGAGCGCGGATTGCTGACCTTCATCGGCGCAACCACGGAGAACCCCTCCTTCGAAGTGAATAGCGCGCTGTTGTCGCGTGCCACAGTATATGTACTGCAGCCGCTTGCCGAGGCGGATCTTGCATCGCTCCTGGAGCGCGCTTTGCAGCATGGCAGCCGCCCGCTTGAATTAAGCACGGATGCGCGCGACCTGATCGTTGATTATGCGGACGGCGATGCGCGGCGGTTGCTGAATATGGTGGAACAGATCGATATCGCGGCCGCGGCGGCCGGGGGCAACCAGGTCGACGAAGCGCTGGTTCGCGATGCGCTGACGCAAAGCCTCAGGCGTTTCGACAAAGGCGGTGACCAGTTTTACGACCAGATTTCCGCTTTGCACAAGTCGGTGCGCGGCTCGTCGGCGGACGCCACCTTGTACTGGTTGTGCCGTATGCTCGACGGCGGCGCCGATCCTCTCTATGTCGGTCGCCGCATCGTGCGCATGGCAGCGGAAGATATCGGACTGGCGGATCCGCGCGCACTGCGCATTGCGCTCGACGCGTGCGAGACCTATGAGCGGCTCGGCAGTCCGGAAGGGGAACTGGCGCTGGCCGAAGCGGCGCTGTATATGGCGGTCGCGCCGAAAAGCAACGCGGCGTACAGCGCTTATAACGCAGTACGCGCGTGGATAAAAGACGACCAATCGCGACCGGTGCCGGAGCACCTGCGCAATGCGCCGACCCGGTTGATGAAAGACCTCGGCTATGGCCGCGACTATCGCTACGCGCATGACGAGGCCGACGGCTATGCGGCGGGGGAAAAC
This sequence comes from Betaproteobacteria bacterium, assembly GCA_031399805.1. Taxonomy (GTDB): domain Bacteria; phylum Pseudomonadota; class Gammaproteobacteria; order Burkholderiales; family SG8-41; genus PALSA-1004. The sequence goes on from JANNPG010000331.1 coordinate 8,538, forward strand.
TATTTTCCGGAGGGCATGCCGGCGCAGCGTTTCTACGCGCCGACCGAGCGCGGGCTGGAGGCGAAAATCCGCGCGCGGCTCGCCGAAATGCGCGAACTCGACGCCGCCGCGCACCGCAAGAAGTAGGCGCTATTTGAAGTCGTAGAGTCGCGCCGGATTGTCGACGGTCGGGGCAAGCGGCGCGAATTTCTCTGCGGTCATATGGGCCGTTTCGTGGCTGGGTTATTCAATACGGACGTTGACGTTTAGTCCGCACGGATGTTGGCCTCCTTGATGACGCGCGCCCATTTGGCGGTTTCCGATTTCATGAACGCGCCGAATTCCTCCGGCGAACTGCCGACCGGATCGGCGCCTTGCGAACTTAAGCGTTCCCTGATGTCCGGCATGCGCAATACCTTCACGATCTCGCCGTGCAGGCGATTGATCACATCGCGCGGGGTGGCGGCGGGCACCACTACACCGAACCAGTTGACCACTTCATAGCCTTTCAGCGTGTCGCCCACCGTGGGCACGTCCGGCAGCACCGGCGAGCGCGCCGGGCCGAGCGTCGCCACCGCGCGCAGCCGGCCGCTTTTCACGTACTGCAGGCCTTGCGTCAGGCTGTCAAATGTCAGCGGAACCTGGCCGCCGAGTAAATCGATAAAACTCGGCCCGCTGCCTTTGTACGCGATGTGCACCATTTTTACGCCGGTGAGCGAATTGAAGAGTTCGGCGGCCAGGTGCGGCGCGCCGCCGCTGCCGCTCGATGCGTAGTTGATTTGCCCGGGGCGCGACTTCGCAAGCGCGATCAGGTCCTTGACCGACTTTACCGGGAAGGACGGGTGGACGTAGAGCATAAACGTGACCGCCACCGCCTGCGTGAGCGGCGCGAAATCGCGGCTGATATCGAATGGAAGCTTGTGAAAAAGCAGCGGGTTGACACTTAGATTACCGAGCGTGCCCATGAAGATCGTATAGCCGTCGGGGGCGGCTTTCGCGGCAAGCTCGGTGCCGACCAATCCTGATGCGCCGGCGCGGTTATCGATGACAACCTGTTGTCCCAGCGCTTCGGACAATTTCGGGCTGAGGGTGCGCGCGACGATATCCAGGCCGCCGCCAGGCGGAAATGGCACGATAATGCGCAGGGCTTTATTCGGGAAAGGTTGCGCAAGCAATGCGGTGGCCGTGCAGGCGAGCGCAAGCGTGATGGTGTAGTCGACCAATCGTCGCATCGTGATGTCCCCCGGGCTATGCGCAGCCGCGTAGCAGCGGTGCGATTCTGAATTTTGTGCCTGCCTCCAAGGTGCAGCGCGCGACCGTGTCAATACGCTGGCCGCGCAATCCAATCTCCGCGATAATAACCGTTATTTGGCGGCTATCGGTCGCCAATGCGAGGTTGTAATGCTGGACATTCAATTATTGCGCAATGATCTGCAGGGCGTCGCGGGGCGGCTTGCCGATCGCGGTATCACGCTCGATACGGCCGCATTCGAGCGTCTGGAAGCAGGCCGCAAGGCGGTGCAGACGCAAACCCAGGAATTGCAGGCGAAGCGTAACCAGCTATCCAGGCAGGTAGGGCAGTCGAAAGCCAGGGGCGAAGACGCGTCCGCGCTGATGGCCGAGGTTAATGCGCAGGCCGACAAATTGAAAGCGCTCGAGCAGGAGCTGGCAACGGTGCAGGCGGAACTCGACGGATTTCTCGCCGTCATCCCGAACCTGCCGCACGCAAGTGTGCCGGTCGGCAAATCACCTGACGATAATCTCGAAATACGGCGCGTTGGCACGCCACGCACGTACGATTTCAAGGTGAAAGACCATGTCGATGTGGGCGCGGCCTTGGGCCAGCTTGATTTCGACACGGCCGCGAAACTTGCCGGCGCCCGTTTTGTGGTGCTGAAGAAACATGTCGCACGTCTGCATCGGGCGCTCGCGCAGTTCATGCTCGACGTGCACACGCAGGAGCACGGTTACACTGAAGTCTACGTGCCGTACATGGTGACCGCCGAGTGCGCCAACGGCGTATCCAGTCTTGCCAAATTCAAGGACGATTTGTTCAAGCTCGAGGGGCGCGATCTGTACCTGATTCCGACCGCGGAATATCCGGTCACGAATTTCGTGCGCGGCGAAATTCTCGCGGGTGAACAATTACCGCTGAAATTTGTCTGCCACACGCCGTGTTTTCGCAGCGAGGCCGGTTCCTACGGCAAGGACACGCGCGGCATGCTACGCCAGCACCAGTTTGACAAGGTCGAGCTGGTGCAGATCGCGCATCCTGCGCAGTCGTACGACAGGCTGGAAGAATTGACCGGACATGCCGAGACGATATTGAAACGGCTCGAACTGCCGTATCGCGTGATGACGCTGTGTACCGGCGACATCGGATTTTCATCCGCCAAGACTTATGACATCGAAGTGTGGCTGCCGGGGCAGAGCGCCTACCGGGAGATTTCGTCGTGCAGCAACTTCGAGGCGTTTCAGGCGCGGCGCATGCAAGCGCGCTTTCGCAATGACAAGGGCAAGCCCGAACTCGTGCATACGCTCAATGGTTCAGGCCTGGCGGTAGGGCGCACGCTGGTTGCCGTTCTGGAGAATTACCAGAATGCCGACGGTAGCGTGACGGTGCCGCCGGTGCTGCGTCCTTACATGGGCGGAACGGACAAAATTACCGCATAGCTGCTGACCGGCTGGGGCCAGTCTTGTAAAATACGCGCCGACGGACTTGTTGGTAGGGGAATCGCGAAGGCCGCTGGTGCCCGCATCGACTGAGCACCGGGACTTATTCGAGAGTCCGAATGCAATGGCAAAGCTTCGCTGCCATCCGCGACTCGTTGGGCTCCATTCGATGCAGCGGGCCG
>JANNPG010000335.1:0-7134 GCA_031399805.1 Betaproteobacteria bacterium
CGAAGGCGTGCGTTTCTACGGCAAACCGGATGGCAAGGCGGTCATCTTCGCGCTGCCGTACCAGCCGGCGGCGGAATCGCCCGGCGCCGAATACGACTTGTGGCTGTGCACCGGCCGCGTGCTCGAGCACTGGCACACCGGCACCATGACGCGCCGGGTGCCCGAGCTCTACCGGGCGTTCCCGGATGCGTGGGTATTCATGCACCAGAAAGACGCGGAAAAACGCGGATTGAAGCGTGGCGACGCAGTGAAGCTGGTCAGCCGGCGCGGCGAGATGGTCACCAGGGTCGAAACGCGCGGCCGCAACAAAGTGCCGGAGGGCCTCGTGTTTGTGCCGTTTTTCGACGAGAGCCGGCTGGTGAACAAGCTCACGCTGGACGCGACTTGCCCGATCTCGAAAGAGACCGACTTCAAGAAGTGCGCGGTCAAGATCGTAAAAGCGTGAGCGGTGAGACGAGAGGCGTGAGGCGGTAACAGCGCGCCCCTACCGGCCCGGTGACGAAGCCAATGGAAGCCGACAGCAAATTCAAAGCCGCGGCGCGTCGGCAGTTCCTGTTCGACGCGGCGAAGCTCGCGTGCGGCGCCGGCATGCTCGGGGCCGGCCTCGGGTTTTATGCCACGCACGCCCGCGCATTGCCGCCGACCGCGATCCGCCCGCCGGGTGCGCGCGCGGAAGCCGAATTCCTTGGCGCGTGCATCCGCTGCGGGATGTGCGTGCGCGATTGCCCATACCATATCCTCGACCTCGCCAGTGCCGGGCAGGATATCGCCACGGGCACGCCGTATTTCACCGCGCGCAGCGGGCCATGCGAAATGTGCGACGATATTCCGTGCGTGAAAGCGTGCCCGACCGGCGCGCTCGACCACGAATTGAAGGATATCGACAAGGCACGCATGGGCCTGGCGGTGCTGGTTGATCACGAAACCTGCCTCAACTTCCTCGGTCTGCGCTGCGACGTCTGCTACCGGGTGTGCCCGCTCATCGACAAGGCGATCACACTCGAACAGCAGCACAATCCGCGCACCGGCAAGCACGCCAAGTTCATTCCCACCGTGCACTCGGACCGATGCACCGGCTGCGGCAAGTGCGAAAAGGCGTGCGTGCTGGGGCGGCGGCGATCCGGGTGCTCCCGCGCCACCTCGCGAAAGGCGAGCTTGGCCGGCACTATCGACTCGGCTGGGAAGAGCAGAAGAAAGCGGGCAAACCGCTCATCGAAGGCATCATCGATCTGCCCGATCGCATGCCGGAGACCTCGCAATGAAACCGGCCATCGGCGCCGAGGCGGTCCGCGCCAAAGGCTGGCTGCACGCGCAGCAGTGGCTGCTCGCGCGCCGCGCTTCGCAGTTCGCGTTGCTCGCGCTGTTTCTCGCCGGGCCGTGGTTCGGTTACTGGATCGTCAAGGGCAACCTCAACTACAGCCTCACGCTCGGGGTGCTGCCGCTCGCCGACCCGTACGTGCTGCTGCAATCGCTCGTTGCCGGACATCGCCCCGAACACAACGCGCTGATCGGCGCGACAATCATTTTGATCGGGTATTTCCTGGTTGGCGGGCGCGCCTACTGTGCTTGGGTATGTCCGGTCAACGTGGTGACCGACGTGGCGCACTGGCTGCGCGCGCGGCTCGGCGTGCGCGGCGGAGTGCGGTTGTCTCACGCCACGCGCTACTGGATACTGGCTATGACGCTGGCGCTCGCTTTAGTCACCGGTACCATAGCGTGGGAACTGGTGAATCCGGTTTCGATGCTGCACCGGGGAATTATTTTCAGCATGGGCGCTGGCTGGATCATTATCGCCGCAGTATTCCTGCTCGATCTGTTTGTCGCTGAGCGCGGGTGGTGCGGGCACTTATGCCCGGTCGGCGCGTTCTATAGCGCAATCGGAAAATTCAGTCCGCTGCGCGTGTCCGCGGTCCGCCGCGAGCGGTGCAACGACTGCGCCGACTGCTACGCGGTTTGTCCGGAGCCGCTGGTAATCAAGCCGGCACTCAAAGGTGCGGATCACGGCGTCGGCCCCGTGATCCTGTCGCCCAATTGCACCAACTGTGGCCGCTGCATCGACGTCTGCTCCATGGACGTCTTTACCTTCACCACCCGTTTCAGCAATCGCAGCGAATCGCAGGCCGATGAACAACGGCCTGCAACGCGCTACACAGAAGTTCCCGTTCAATTGTCCTGACGCCAAGGAGCCGCTTATGAACAAGTCCGTCACGATTCTTCTCGCTGCACTCGCTCTGATGATTTTACCGTCGGCAGGCGCGCAGGACGCCGCATCCAGGGTGCAGACGCTGCGCGGTGCTGACGCCGCCGCAACCGACCAGGCGCCGCCGGAGCGGACCTACGCGGGCAAGTCACCCGGCAACCAGAAGCCGATTGCGCGCACCTTCAGCACGCAGCCGCCGGTGATACCGCACTCGATTGAGGGTTTCGAAGAAGTTACGCTGCAGAACAACCCGTGCATGTCCTGCCACGGGCCCGACAACTATAAGAACGTAAAAGCACCCAAAGTAGCCGACAGCCATTTCAAGGACCGTGACGGCAAAATGCTGCCAACGATATCTGCGGCGCGCTATGAGTGCATGGCCTGCCACGTGCCGCAGGCCGATGCTAAACCGCTGGTGGAAAACACGTTCCGTGGTGACGCCGCGACAAGAAAGAGGTAGCACGGGCAGTAACTCGCGGGCCACACTCGGCTGAAACGGACCGCCGCGCGCGCTGGGAATCGCATTCCAGCCAGTCAGCAGTTCCTGGTCGGGACGGCCGGCACGCATGCGCGTGCGTTCAACCGCAAGTTCACCATAGGCGCAGGGTTTTTAGGGTACGACCTGGTCGACCACGACGGCGACTCCCGCCGCGCCGACTTTTACCGGTTTGCTATAACCCTGCAGATCCCCGGCTTGCGGTGTGGCGCTGGCGGTTTTCGAGACGCGCGCGCCGATCACGACATCGGGGTGATTCGACAGTTTCATGGCGGGTGACATGGCAAGGCTGTCGTCGAGACGAAACGTCGCCGGCAGATCCTTGACCTGGAAACGCAGAATGGCGAGCGGCATGCGCGGCCCTTCCGCCGCACGTGCAAAGACGAATACCGTATCCGTCGGCGCCACTTTTCCGGTGAGCGTCGGGCTTAGCGTCACGCTACCCTCTACGCTTGCGCCCGCTGCTTGCGCCTGCGGTTTCGCGGTCTGCTTCGGCTGGGGTTCCGCCTTCGAAAGCGCCTTGATCCCACCCAGCTGGCGCGCCTCCTCGATGTTCGCGGCCACCTCGCGCGCGAATTCGGAACTCGCATCGGCGCGGCTTTGCAGTTTCTCCCAGTAACCGATGGCCTTTTTATAATCCTTGCGATCGAAAGCAGCCGAACCCGCCATGGCGAGCGCTTTCCATTGTGTCGGATCGATCTGCAGCGCGCGTTCGACGATTTGCAAGGGTTTGCCTTCAATGCGCCGGCCCTGACTCATCGCCAGCACGTCGGCGTAATCGGCCAGCAGGTCTGCGTTATCTTTCAAGATGGCCGCCGCGCGCTCGTAAGCAGCAATGGCCTCCGGGTAGCGCTGCATGACAAGGTAAGTGCGCGCCAGCAGCGCCCAGCCGTTGCCGTCGTCTGGCGTCTGCGCGAGCCGCGCCGCGAGCTTTGCCACCATGGCTTCGACTTCCTGCGGCGTCGGCTGGCCGGCGTTACGGACGTCCGACTCCGGCGACATTGCCTGCGGGGTGCCGAACTGCCAGTACAAAGCGGCCGCGCAAAGCGGAATTGATACTGCGAGGACGACTGCCGTCCAGCCGGCACGCGCTGGTGCGGCGGGCTCCACGGCTTCACGTGCTTCCTCGAGCGCACGGCGTTCCAGATCTTCCCGCGCGTGTTGGTACTGCTGCCGGGACAAGGTGCCGGCGACAAGGTCACTCTCGAGTTCAGCCAACTGATCTTTGAGTAGCGCAAGGTTGGATGCGCGCGATTGCATGACGACGCCCGCACCGCGCCTGCGCAGGAGTGCCGGCAATACCCACGCGAGCGCCATAGTGGCCATTGCCGCCGCGATCACCACGAACCACGTCATTTGCGTCCGCCTTCGTTATCATTTCCGAGCAGCGCTTCCGCCGCGCGCCGCTCAGTGGCGGACAACGGCTGCTGCTCGACACGCTTGCGTCGCGCATTAAGGTAGCGGAGTAAAAAAATAATCCCCAGTAACAGCAGCACGGGCGGGCCGAACCACAGCAACAGGGTGGTCACCTTGAGCGGCGGCCGGTAAAGGACAAAGTCGCCATAACGCTCGACCATGAAATCGACGATCTGTCCGTCGCTCCTGCCCTGGGCGATCTGCTCGCGGATCTGGCGCCGCAGATCGACCGCAAGCTCAGCGTTCGAATCCGCAATGGTCTGGTTCTGGCATACCAGGCAGCGCAATTGCTCGGAGAGATGGACCGCCCGTTTGTTCGCCACCGGGTCTCCCGGCATGGGCTGCGCGGTCTGCGCACCGACCGCAAACGGTAACCATAGCAGCCACAACAGAAAAATCAGCGCTCTCATGATTGCTGCAATTTCAGCACCAGCGGCAGGATCTTGTCTTTGAGCGCCTGCGGCGTGACCGGTCCGATATGTTTATAGCGGATAACGCCGGATTTATCGATGACAAAGGTTTCCGGCACTCCATACACGCCGTAATCGATGCCGACGCGGCCGTCGGCGTCGACGATGCTCAGCGCATAGGGATCGCCAAATTGTTTGAGCCATGCAAGCGCATCGTCGTGCTTGTCCTTGTAATTGAGCCCGTAAATCGGCACCACGTTGCGTTTCGCCAGATCAAGCAGCACCGGATGCTCTTCCCGGCATGACGCGCACCACGAGGCCCACACGTTGAGCAGCCACACCTGGCCTAGCATGTCCTGCCTGCCGATGGATTTGCCCTGCTCGTGCAGTTGCGCAAGCTGAAACGCCGGCGCCGGCTTGCCGATCAGTGGCGACGGCACTTCGCGCGGATTGAGCTTGAGGCCGAGCGCGAGGAACACCGCCAGCACCACGAATACCGCGAACGGAATCAGATAACGGTTCATGTCGTCAGGGCGATCAGCCGGCGACCGGTTGTTTCGTGCCGGCAGGTGGAATTTCTGTTTCGCGCCGCGCCACCCGGCGGTAGCGCCGATCGGTCATTGCCGCGAATCCGCCCAGCGCCATGATAATGCAACCGCCCCAGATCCACGTCACAAACGGCTTGCTGTAGACGCGCACGCTCCACGCGCCGTCGCCGACCGGTTCACCGAGCGCAACGTAAATATCACCGAAAATGCCGGTCGAAATAGCGGCCTCGGTCATCGTCATCTGCTGCGCGTTATAGATGCGTTTCTCGGGGCGCAATACCATCAGATCCCTGCCCTCGCGGCTGACCGACACCTTGCCGCGCGCGGCGCGGTAATTGGGCCCGGTTGCGCTTTCCACACCGTCGAAGCGGAACGCATAGCCACCAACCGCAACACTGTCGCCCACCGCCATGCGCACGTCGCGCTCGCTTTCATACCCTTTCACCAGCGTGACGCCAATGATGAAGACCGCGACACCGCAGTGCGCGATCAGCATGCCGTAATAGCTGCGCGGCTGGCTGGCGAGACGCGCATAGAGGCCGCCGCTGAGCGATACGAGACGCGCGTAAAGATTGAGCGCCGTCGATGCAATGATCCACAAGCCGAGCGCCAGACCGAAACTGATCAGCGGCGTCCAGCTACCAAACGCGAACGGCAACGCGAGCGCGGTCGCAATGCTGACTGCAAAAGCCCACTTCAGCCGCGTCGCAATATCCGGCAGGCTGGCTTCCTTCCAGCGCGCGAGCGGGCCTATCCCCATCAGGAAAATCGCCGGCGTCATCAACGGCACGAACACGCTGTCGAAATACGGCGGGCCCACCGAGATTTTTCCGAGGCCCAGCGCATCAAGAAACAACGGATAAAGCGTGCCCAGCATCACCGAGCCGGCCGCCACCAGAAGCAGCGCGTTGTTGGCCAGCAGCATCGATTCCCGCGATACCACCGCGAAGTCGCCGCCGAGCCCGACGCGCGGCGCGCGCCACGCGAACAGGATCAACGAACCGCCAATCACCACCACCAGGAAGGCGAGTATGAAAATACCGCGTTTGGGGTCGGTAGCAAACGCATGCACCGAGGTCAGCACGCCGGAGCGCACAAGAAACGTGCCGAGCAGGCTCAAGCTGAACGCGCTGATCGCAAGCAGTACGGTCCAGCTTTTGAATCCACCGCGCTTTTCGGTAACCGCCAGCGAATGGATGAGCGCGGTACCCACCAGCCACGGCATGAATGAAGCGTTCTCGACCGGATCCCAGAACCACCAGCCGCCCCAACCGAGTTCGTAATACGCCCACCAACTGCCGAGCATGATGCCGATGGTAAGAAAACACCAGGCCGCCGTCGTCCACGGCCGCGACCAGCGCGCCCACGTCGCATCGAGCCTGCCGCCTAGCAATGCGGCGATGGCGAATGCGAAGGCCACCGAGAAACCGACGTAACCCATATAAAGCATCGGCGGATGGATCACCATGCCGGGATCCTGCAACAGCGGATTCAGATCGCGTCCATCCGCGGCCGCTGGAAAGAGGCGATCGAACGGATTCGACGTGAGCAGCATAAACAGAATAAAGCCGACGCTGACGAGCCCCATCACGCCCACCACGCGCGCGGCCATCTCGTCGGGCAGGTGGCGGCTGAATACCGTCACCCCGACCGTCCATACATTAAGCATCAGCACCCATAACAAGAGCGAGCCCTCGTGCGAACCCCACGTCGCCGCCAGCCGGTATTCCAGCGGCAACTGCGAATTGGAGTTGGTGGCGACATTGAGCACCGAAAAATCATTTTGCACGAACGACCACGCAAGGCAGCCGAACGCGATCGCGACAAAAGTGAATTGCCCCTGCGCCGCCGGGCGCGCCAGCGCCATCCATGCGGGTATGCCGCGCGCAGCACCCACGATGGGCAACACGCCCTGCGTCAGCGCCAGCAGCAGCGCGAGTATCAATGCAAATTGGCCGATTTCAGGAACCATGTCCGCTTTCTCAACTTTTCGGAAACAGCTGGCAAGCTGTTTCCGCTCGACGTTCCCCTCGCCCGCCGGGAGAGGGGCTAGGGGTGAGGGCA
>JANNPG010000345.1:0-2536 GCA_031399805.1 Betaproteobacteria bacterium
AGGCCGTCGCGGGTTATCAACGACCGCTCGCCGCCTGAGTGGCGGGTAATGAGTGATGGGTGATGGGTGAAGGGTGAAGGGTGTAAGGTGAGGCGTTAGGCGAAAATGTTCCGACGACGCAGCCAGCATGTTTCAACGCGCTGCGCGCTTTTATTAACCCTTCACCTTTCCCCCTTCACGCCTAACGCCTAACGCTCTTACTCATTCCCCATCGCCCATCACTCATTACCCATCACTCATCACGCCCCACCAATTTCAGGGAGTTGAAATGGATTTGTCACTGAACGAAGAGCAGCGCCACTGGCAGGCGGAGGCGCGCAAATTCTCGGAAGAGGAGATCCGTCCGATCTCGCTCAAGCACGATCAGATCGAAGGCGGCTTCGCGCCGTGGGACTGGGACATCATTGAAAAGGGCTCGAAGCTCGGCTTTCGCACGCTGGCGGTGCCGCGCGAGTGGGGCGGGCCGGGCGCGGATTTCGTGTCGCAGGCGCTGGTGATGGCGGAGCTTGCGCGCGGCGACAGCGCGATGTCGAAGGCATTCAGCCAGAACTGGAAGTGGAGCCACCTGATTGCGATGGCGTGCAACGACGACCAGAAGGGGCGCTTTCTAAAACCCTTCCTGGCCGACCATCGCTACGTGATGGGGCGCGGCATCACCGAACCGAATGCCGGATCGGACAACCGCATGCCGCCCGCGAACGACCCGAAGGCGGGCTACCGGCTGCGCGCGGTGCGTGACGGCGACGAGTGGGTGCTGAACGGCGAGAAATGCTTTATCGCGAACGGCAGCGTCGGCTCGCTCTTTTTTGTCGATGCGCGCACCAACCCGGACGTGAACATCAAGGAAGGCGGGACGCTCTTCATGGTGCCGAAAGACACGCCGGGCTTTCGCATCGGCAAGGTGTTCAACAAGCGCGGCTGGCGCTTCTACCAGAACGCGGAACTTATTTTCGAGGATGCGCGGCTGCCGCACGCGAACGTGGTGGGCGGGGTCGGCACGGGTTCGGTCAAGGCGGGCGGCGGCGATACGACAGGCGGCGACCTCTTTGGCGATCTCGAACTCGCGGCAAATGCCGTGGGAGTGTGCGATGACGCGTGCGAGATGGCCACCGGCTTCGCGCGCACGCACAAGCGCGGCGGTAAATATCTGATCGAGCAACAGCTCGTGCAGTTGCGGATCAACGACATGCACGCGCTTACCGAAGCGCTGCGCTCTTTCGTGATGCGCGTGGCGTGGCAGCACGACCAGCGCACGCATTCCGCGAACGCCGGTCTCGTGATGAATTATTCGACCGACGTCATCCAGCGGGTCACGCGGCTCAACATGGAAATCCACGGCGCCGAGGGCTGTATGATGAATTCGCGCGTCGACAAGCTCGTGCGCGACGCCATGGTGTGGACGCATCTCGCCGGCGATACCGTGCAGCGGATCAAGATCCTCAAGCGGCTGCTGAAGTGATGCTTCGGTAATGGGAAATGGGGATTGGGTAATGGGTAAGTTCACCCATCACTCATCACTCATTGCTCATCACCCGACGAGAGGAGAATCGTGGTGCTGAAAATCGGCATTCTGCTCGGCGACGACATCGGGCTCGAAGTTGTGCCCGAGGCGGTCAAGGTGATGAAGGCCGCGGCGGCCAAAGTCGCGCTCGGCATCCAGTGGCAGGAATTTCCGATCGGCCGCAACGGCCACGAGCTGCACGGCAACACGATGCCGCAAGTGACCGTCGACGGACTGCAGGCGTTCGACGGCTGGGTGACGGGGCCGATCGGCCACGGCGCGTACCCGCGCAACGACCCGACGTGGATCATGCCGCCGCTCCGGAAGAAGTTCGACCTCTTCGCGAGTATCAAGCCGGTCAAGTCGTATCCGAACATCCAGTCGGTGCACAAGAACGTCGATATCGTTTTCCTGCGTGAAGTGACCGAGGGCATGCAATCGTCCGACACGATCGTCGCGGGCGCCGGCGAATTCCGGCCGAATGACGAGATTTCGATCGGTATGCGCGTGGTTACGCGCAAGGGCGCGAACCGCGTCGCGCGGGAAGCGTTCGAGATCGCGCGCACGCGGCCGCGCAGAAAAGTCGCGAGCATCCACAAGGAGCCCGTGTATCGACTGGTGTGCGGCATGTTCGCCGAAGAGTGCCGCAAGGTCGCAAAGGAATTCCCCGACTGCACGCTCGAAGAAGTGCTGGTCGACGGCTTCGCGATGAAACTCGTGATGAATCCGCAGCAATACGACGTGGTGGTGACGACCAACCAGTTCGGCGACATTCTCACCGACGAGGGCGCGGGGATCGTCGGCGGGCTGGGGCTGGCACCCGGCTTATGCGTGGGTGAGCGCCAGTGCATGGCGCAGGCGACCCATGGCTCGGCGCCGGACATCGCCGGGAAAAATATCGCGAACCCTTACGCGCTGATCATGTCGGGCCAGATGCTGCTCGCATGGCTGGGTCGCAAGCGCAACGAACCGACAGCAGTGGCGGCGGCGTTGTTGATCGACAAGGCGGTGGACAAGGTGATCGCGGAAGCGAAG
>JANNPG010000354.1:0-2062 GCA_031399805.1 Betaproteobacteria bacterium
CATTACCGACATGTGTTTTCCCGATTGCCTGGAACCGGCCGACGTGCCGAAGATTATCGCGACCGCCAATGCCGCCGAGCCGAATCTGACCAAGCTCGTGCTGGGAGTTTTGGCGGGCGAGAAGGTGTGATTTAGCGAATGCAGGCGAGTCGCCTGCGATACTCTACTTGTCTTTCATCCTTGGCGGCCTTGGCATACCCCTCAAGGGGGTATAGAAAAGAATCTTGGCGGTTCAATTTTATTTCGGACTTACTCCTTGTAATCCGGATAATGCTTCTCGACGAGCGCCATGCTTGCGACCCAGTCGCGGCTCCTGGCGTCGTATTGGCCCATGCGCCCGAATTTCCTGCCGCGTTCCGCGCACACTTCGGGCGCCGGCGTAATCACCGGTGTGCCGCCCGCCAGCGCGCCGACCTGCGCGCGGCAGGCGAGCTCGAAGAAGTGATGAAAGATATACGCCTCCGGCAGCGTCGTGCCGCAGATGAGCGCGCCATGGTTTTCGAGGATCATTACCCATTTGTCGCCGAGCGCCTGCGCGAGGTGTCGAGTGCCTTCCGGCGTCGTGTCGTCGACCTCGTTCGCATAGTAAGCGATGCGATTATAAAAGCGCATCGCCTGCTGCGTGATCGGCACGAGGCCGCATTTCTGCGCCGAGACCGCCAGATTCGCCGGCGAGTGCGTGTGCACGGCCGCCACGATGTCGGGCCGCGCCTTCAGCACCGCCGCGTGCACGTTATATGCCGCCGGGCTCGCCTTGTAATCGGACGCCATCACCTGGTTGCCATCGACATCGTATTTCACGAGATTCGACGCGGTGACCTGCTCCATGAACACATTGTCGGCCTTGACCAGAAAATGGCCGGGCGCGCCCGGCACGCGCGCGGAAATGTGGTTATAGGTCATGTCGACGAACACGAAGTGCGCGACGAGCCGGTGCGCGGCGGCCAGCTCGCAGCGCAACTGCCATTCCGCGTCGCTTACGCGCTCGCGCACGAGCGATGACCGTTTCTTATCCGATACCGCACTGCGACTCATTCGCGATTCCTCCACCCGTGAATGGGCGAAACTCTACCATGCCGGCGAGCGCGCCCCAGGTGCGCCGTCCTCACGCGGCCGTTATTAATGTCCGGCGAGATCGGGCGCCGGGGCAATCTCATGCGCGCTCGAAACAATCACCCTCGAATCGAGGTCCTGCGGTTACAACAATACTTTAATTCCGGCGGATAATTTCGCGGCCAGCTTCCGGTAACCCTGATGATTGGGATGGATCTCGTTTAACCAGTCGTTGCTGTTACCGGTGTCGTCACGCGCCGCCGGCACCAGCGTCTTGCGCGTGTCAACGACGTGGAAATTCGGCAACGCACCGGGTCCACGGGCGAGCGCGCGCAGCGCCCCTGCGAGCTGGTCGATCAGGTATTTGCTGACCGCCACCCGCATCGCGTCCCCGATCCCCAGCTCGTCGAACACCGGGTACAGCCACGGCCCCTGGATGCCGGCAAACACAAAACGCGCAGGCGCATTTCGCGGCATCGTGTAGTCGTAGGTATGCGTGACAATCGGCGTTCCGCTATTGATGCTTCCCGGCTCGTCGCGCGTCGCCACCAATTGCCGGTAACTCGTTTGCACTTCGTTCAAAATCCGCGCCAGTTCCGCGGTATCGACAAAGTCGCGCGGTTTCGTGGCGCCCGCCTTGCGCGGCTTGCGGATTATGGCTTCGGCTTGATCGATGAGATCGTTGCCGCCGCCGCTCACCAGGATGAGGTCCCATCGGTAGCCGTAGCGCTCGTCATGAATGAAGCGCCGTAAATCGGGGTTCCCCGCCAGCGACGACATGTGCTCGACCGTGTCGCCTGGGTAGGCGAGATTGAGAATGAGGGTCTTGGCCGGAAAAGTGAGCTCGAACAGCAGGCTGGATGACGGCACCGCGCCGAGCGAAAACCACGAATCGCCTTCGGCCAGAATCCGGTGCGCATACGAGCGGTCATCGGGACTCGGTGGGGTCTCGTCGCTGCGCCGCAAGTCGGCCGGCGTAATGATTTCCGGAGCGTAGGAGGTATCGTCG
>JANNPG010000391.1:0-1884 GCA_031399805.1 Betaproteobacteria bacterium
ACCGCTTGGATAAAGGCCCCGTGCCAACATGGAGGTTGATCGCTGGATCGATATGCCAACAATCGTTATGCGGCCGAGGACGCAGTGCGATCGGCCAGAACCGGCCGCGCTGCAAGGAATCGGTGATTTTTTCGACGCAGTCGACGCACAAGATGCTGGCGGGGCTCTCACAGGCGTCGCAAATCCTGGTGCAGGACAGCGACACGCGCAAGCTCGACCGGCACAGCTTCAACGAGGCTTACCTGATGCATACCTCCACCTCGCCGCAGTACGCGATCATCGCGTCGTGCGACGTCGCGGCGGCGATGATGGAACCGCCGGGCGGCAACGCGCTGGTGGAGGAATCGATACTCGAAGCCATCGACTTCCGGCGCGCGATGCGCAAGATCGATGCGGAATTCGGCAAAGGCTGGTGGTTCAAGGTGTGGGGGCCGGAGCATCTGGCCGATGAGGGGATCGGCGATCGCGACGACTGGATGCTGAAATCCAACGACCGCTGGCACGGCTTTGGTGATCTCGCGCCCGGCTTTAACATGCTCGATCCGATCAAGGCGACTGTCATCACACCGGGGCTCGACGTTTCAGGCGCGTTCTCCAATCCCGGCATGCCGGCGGCGGTGGTAACCAAGTATCTGGCCGAGCACGGCATCATCGTCGAGAAGACCGGGCTCTATTCCTTTTTCATCATGTTCACGATCGGCATCACCAAGGGCCGCTGGAATTCGCTGGTCACGGAACTGCAGCAGTTCAAGGATGATTACGACAACAACCGGCCGCTGTGGCGCATGCTGCCCGAGTTCGTGGGCAAGTATCCGCAGTACGAGAAGGTGGGTTTGCGCGACCTGTGCACGCAGATCCACGGCGTCTACAAGGCGAACGACATCGCGCGGCTGACGACTGAAATGTACTTGTCCAACATGGAGCCGGCCATGCGGCCCGCCGACGCGTGGGCGCGGCTCGCGCATCGCGAGATCGACCGCGTCGAGATCGATCAGCTCGAAGGCCGCATCACCAGCGTCCTCCTGACCCCGTACCCGCCCGGCATTCCGCTGCTGATTCCGGGCGAGCGTTTCAACGCGACGATCGTGCGCTATCTGAAATTCGCAAAATCCTTCAACCAGAAGTTCCCCGGGTTTGATACCGATATCCACGGCCTCGTCGCTGACGAAACGAGCCGGCGTTCGAGGTACTACGTGGATTGCGTATCGCAGAGCGCGGCAGGCGCTTAGACGCGGCTCTGATTAAGTTCGTCACGCCGGCGCATGGCAATTACACCGGTTTACGGTCGTATACGGTCAATGTGTAGCTGTGCGTATTCTTGTCGTCCGCCGCGAATGCAGTAACGGTGCCGGCCTGCCATTGCGCGAGGTCGAATTCGGGCATGCGGGTATCGCCTTCGACCGCCACGTCGAGTTCGGTCAGATAGATGCGGTCGGCGCGCGCCAACGCCGCAGCGAAGAGTTGTGCGCCGCCGATCACGAAAATCTCGTCGTCGTTGCGGCACGCCGCGATTGCATCGTCGAGCGACGCCGCCACAATGGCGCCCGCAATCCTGTACTCAGGCTGGCGCGTCACGACCACGGTAGTCCGGCCCGGCAACAGCCGTCCGATGGATTCCCATGTATTGCGCCCCATGACGATGTGATGTCCCATGGTGATCGTTTTGAACAGCTTCAGTTCGCCGGGCAGATGCCAGGGGATCGCATTGCCGGCGCCGATCACGCGGTTTTTCGCCATGGCGGCAATAATGGAGAGGCGTGTGGCGAGAGGCGGGGGGGGGGGATCAAGTAGAGCCCCGTTCGTTTTATACGCACGCCACACCCCGCCACCCGCACCCCCCCAGAGGCGCGTGGGGCGCCGGCTGCGGGGCGGGGTTTTAGGGCG
>JANNPG010000394.1:0-1580 GCA_031399805.1 Betaproteobacteria bacterium
GTTAAGATGCACAACCGCAATAATTTCACCTGAGGAGACCCGGCATGAATCTCAAATTACGCGCACTGGTTGCCGCGCTGGCATGCGCCGCTTGCTCATTTGCTGCGTTTGCGGCGGGATTTCCCGACCGTCCGATCAAAATGATCGTGCCATGGGCCGCCGGCGGCGACACCGACAATATTTTCCGGCCGTTCGGGCAGGCGTTGCAGAAGGCACTGGGCGGCACCACGGTGGTGATCGCCAATATCGGCGGCGCTTCGGGCACGGTCGGCGCGCGCGAAGCGAAGAACGCGCCGCCTGACGGCTACACGCTGTACGCGGTGCACGACTACATCCATTCGACCTACTACACCGGCGTGTCGGACGTGAACTACACCGACTTCGAGCCGATCTGCCTGATTTCATCGACGCCGTCCATCCTGACCGCGAGCCCGAAAACCAAGTGGACCACATTGAAGGAACTGGTCGATGACGCAAAAGCGCGTCCGGGCCAGATTCTGGTCGGCGCGACACTCGGTTCCACCAGCCACTTCTTCCCGGCGATATTTGAGAAAGACGCCAAGATCAAGTTCAAGTACGTGTCGTACGACGGCCTCGCGCAGCGCATGAACGCGATTCTCGGCGGCCATAACGATTTGACCGACGGCAACCTGACACAGAAAGGCAAGGTCGACGCCGGGCAGTTGAAGTTCCTCGCGATCGGCACAGAGAAGCGCAGCCCGGATCTGCCGAACGTGCCGACTTTCAAGGAACTCGGCTATAACGTTGTCTACGCGGTGTCGCGCGGCGTGATGGCGCCGAAGGGCACCCCGGCCGACGTGATCGCGAAGCTCGAATCGGCGTGCGCGCAGGCGGCCAAGGACCCGGCCTATGCCGAATCAATGAAATTGCAGGGTACCGACGTGCGCTACCTTGACCGCAAGGGATTCACCGAGTTTCTCAAGCAAAATGACGTCCTCAACAAGGACCTCGCGCGCGACCTGGGTATGCTGAAGCGCTAGCTCCATGATGCGGGACGCTTTCTGATGCTCGGGCGGGACGGCGTCGCCGGGCTGATTTTCCTCGGCTTGAGTGTCGTGTTGTTATTCATGACGCGCGGACTGCCGCAGTCCGCGCTGGTGCCGATCGGGCCGGATTTCTACCCGCGCATCGTGCTTGGCATCATGGCTGCGCTGAGCGCAGCGCTGGTGGCGATCGATGTCATCGCATCGCGCCGGCGCCGCGCCGGTCCCGTACCTGCGGCGCCGGCGAGGAATTACGGCCTGGTGGCCTTGACGTTCATCGTGTTCGGCCTCTACGTCGTGGTACTGCCGTTCCTGGGTTTCAGACTTGCGACGTTCAGCTTTGTCGCTGCCCTGCAGGCGGTGCTCGAGCCGCCGCGTTCGATGCGCAGGTGGGTTGCGATTGTCGTGGTGGCCGCTGCGTGCGCCCTGATTACCCACCTGGTGTTCGAAAGCTATCTGCACGTATTGCTGCCGCGCGGCACTTGGACCGGGATTTAAATGTACGAGCTGCTGCTGGCCGGTATCACCGACGTATTGCAGGTCAAATACCTGCTGCCGCTGTTTCTCGGCACATTG
>JANNPG010000433.1:0-18770 GCA_031399805.1 Betaproteobacteria bacterium
AGCGATACCGACGTGCTCGGCAAGGAGCAGGAGGAAGCGCTGCTCTACCGCGACATGCAAAACGACGCGGTGCAACAGACGGTGCGCCGCCTGCAGGTCGCGCGTCTGAACACGGACGCGCCGGCCGCCAAGGACTCTAAGTAAGTCGACCTCGCGGAATTCACGCGGCCGGGACTCCTCGTGCGCATATCGACCGAGCAACTCCCCCAGCACCTGACACGCGGGCTCGCGCCGCTGTATGTCGTCTACGGCGACGAGCCGCTGTTGGCGCTCGAAGCCGCCGACCGCATTCGCGCGCGAGCGCGCGCAGACGGCCACATTGAGCGCGAAGTGCTGACCGCCGAACAACACTTTGACTGGTCGCAGTTGAGGGTGAGCAGCCAGTCGCAGTCGTTGTTTGCCGCGCGCCGTATTCTTGAATTGCGCATTCCCAACGGCAAACCGGGCAACGACGGCAGCCAGGCATTGCAGGAATATTGCGCACAGTTGCCGCCCGACACCATCACGCTGATCCTGCTGCCGGAAATCGACTGGCGCGGACAAAAAGGCGCCTGGTTCGGCGCGCTCGATGCCGCCGGATTGATGATCGAGGCCGCCGAGGTCAAACGCGACAAGCTGCCCGCGTGGCTCGCGGGCCGGTTGAAAACGCAGGAGCAATCCGCCGACGCGGACACGCTCGAATTCATTGCCGACAAAGTCGAGGGCAACCTGCTCGCCGCCTACCAGGAAGTACAAAAACTTGCGTTGCTCTTCCCGCCCGGCGCGTTGTCGTTTGACCAGATCAAGGAGGCGGTGCTCGATGTCGCCCGCTTCGACGTGTTCGACCTGGGTGACATCGCGCTCTCCGGCGACGCGCAGCATCTCGTACGCGTGCTCGACGGGCTGCAGGGCGAGGGTGCGGCGCCGCCGCTGGTATTATGGTCTCTCACCGAGGAAATCCGCGCGCTCGGCCGCGTGCTGGCGGGACTCGCCGCCGGCCGGCCGCTGCAACAGGCGATGCGCGACGCGCGCATCTGGGGCCCGCGCCAGAATCTGATTCAGCGCCATATCAACCGCTTTTCGCAAACGCAAATCGAAGCGGCCCTCGTGCACGCGGCGCGCATCGATCGCATGATCAAAGGTCTCGCACGCGGCGACGTGTGGGACGAGCTTCTGCAACTGGGGCTGCGCTTTTCACGCAAGCCGGCCAAGGCCGCGTAGAATCCCGTATCATTTACCCAAGGATTCGGGATTCAGGATTCGGCAACAGCAAGACCCGGTTTTCGCAGTTGCTGAATCCCGATTCCCGCATCCTGCTTTACACACATGGACATCCAGAGCTACATGGTCGGCGTCGGCAAGCAGGCCCGGGCAGCCTCCCGGCTTGTCGCCAAGGCCGACACCGTCACCAAGAACAAGGCGTTAACGCTCACCGCGCAGGCGATCGAGCACAACGTGGAACGCCTGCTCGCCGCCAACGCGGAAGACCTCGCAGCGGCGCGCGCGAAAAAACTCGACTCGCCGCTGATCGACCGGCTCACACTCACCGAAAAAAGCATTGCCGCGATGGCCGACGGGCTGCGGCAGATTGCGCGGCTGCCCGACCCCATCGGCGAGATCGGCGAACTCAAGCAGCAGCCGTCCGGCATCAAGGTCGGCCGCATGCGCGTGCCGCTGGGCGTGATTGCGATCATTTACGAATCGCGCCCCAATGTCACGGCCGACGCCGCCGGACTGTGCCTCAAGGCGGGCAACGCGTGCATCCTGCGCGGCGGCTCGGAAGCGATCCATTCCAATCAGGCCATCGCCGCATGTGTCCACTCAGGGCTCACAGGCGCCGGCCTGCCCGCGACCGCAGTGCAGGTCATCGAAACGACGGACCGCGCGGCGGTGGGCGAACTCCTGCGCATGAACGAGTACGTCGATATCGTCGTGCCGCGCGGCGGCAAGGGGCTGATCGAGCGCGTAATGCAGGAATCGCGCATCCCGATGATCAAGCACCTTGACGGCGTGTGCCACGTCTACATCGATGACCAGGCGGATATCGACAAGGCGATCAGAATCGCCGACAACGCGAAGACGCAGCGCCTGGGTACCTGTAATACGATGGAAACGCTGCTCGTCGCGCGCGGCATCGCGGAGCGCGTGCTGCCGAAGCTCGCGCAGATCTACCGCGACAAGGGCATTGAGCTGCGCGGCGACGAAGCGGCGCGCAAACTCGTGCCGGACATGAAGCCCGCGACCGAGGAAGACTGGTATACCGAGTACCTCGCCGCGATACTTGCCGTGCGCGTGGTCGACGGGCTCGAACCGGCGATCGAGCATATTGCCCGCTACGGTTCGCAGCACACCGACGCCATCGTGACTGAAGACGAAGCCCGCGCCAGCCGCTTTTTGCGCGAAGTCGATTCGAGTTCGGTCATCGTCAACGCTTCCACGCGTTTCGCCGACGGCTACGAATACGGCCTCGGCGCCGAAATCGGCATCTCGACTGACAAGCTGCACGCGCGCGGGCCGGTCGGGCTCGAGGGACTGACGTCGCTGAAATGGGTCGTGTTCGGCAATGGCGAGATAAGAACGTGAAACAACATGAGGCGTTAGGCGTGAGGCGTGAGGAGGAAAACCAGCGCGCAGCGCAAAACCGCGCCTCACACCCCCTAACGCCTCACGCCTCACCGCGAATTCAGGGAACCGAATGAGCACCACCATCGAAATCAAAGTCCCCGATCTCGGGGACTTCAAGAACATCCCGATCATCGAAATCCTGGTCAAGCCGGGTGACAGCGTGCAGCCGGAAGATCCGCTGATTGCCCTCGAATCCGACAAGGCGACGATGGAAGTGCCGTCGCCCGTCGCGGGCATCGTCAAAGAACTCAAAGTCAAAGTCGGCGACAAGGTTTCCCACGGCACGCTGGTGCTCACCCTCGATGCCGCCGCAACCGAGGCGGCGCCTGGCGCGGCGCCTGCACCGCAACCGGCTGCGCCGGCGCCGGCTGCCGTTGCGCCGCCGGCCGCATCGTTCGCGGGCGACGCGAACATGGAATGCGACATGCTGGTGCTGGGCGCGGGACCCGGCGGCTATTCCGCGGCATTCCGCGCCGCCGACCTTGGCCTGCAGACCGTGCTGGTCGAACGCTACGCGGCACTGGGCGGCGTGTGTCTGAACGTCGGCTGCATTCCCTCGAAGGCGCTGTTGCACGTCGCCGCGGTCATCGACGAAGCCGCGCACTTCGCCGACCTCGGCGTGAGCTTCGGCAAACCGGCCGTCGATCTCGCCAAGCTGCGCGCGCACAAGATGAAGGTGGTGGGCAAGCTCACCGGCGGTCTCGCCGCGATGGCCAAGGCGCGCAAAGTCACGGTGGTGCGCGGCTACGGGCACTTCCTCGATCAACATCACCTCGAAGTCGAAGTCACGCAGGGCGACGGGCAAGAGAAGACGGGCGCAAAGACTATCATCCGGTTCAAACAAGCAATCGTTGCCGCAGGTTCGATGCCGGTGCGGCTGCCGTTCGTGCCGGACGATCCGCGCATTGTCGATTCGACCGGCGCGCTGACGCTGACCGCCATCCCCAAGCGCATGCTCGTCATCGGCGGTGGCATCATCGGGCTTGAAATGGCAACGGTGTATTCGACGTTCGGCAGCCGCATCGAAGTGGTGGAAATGCTCGACGGCCTGATGCAGGGCGCCGACCGCGATCTTGTCAACGTCTGGCGCAAATTCAGCGCGGCGCGTTTCGACAAGGTGATGCTCAAAACCAAAACCGTCGCGGTCGAAGCCACGCCCAAGGGAATACGGGTCAGGTTCGAGGGCGAACAGGCGCCCGCCGAGCCCCAACTCTACGATCTCGTGCTGCTCGGCGTGGGCCGCAGTCCGAACGGCAACAAGATCGGCGCCGACAAGGCGGGAATCGCGGTCGATCAGCGCGGCTATATTGCGGTCGACAAGCAGATGCGCACCAATGTGCCGCATATCTACGCGATCGGCGACATCATCGGCCAGCCCATGCTCGCGCACAAAGCAGTGCACGAGGGACATATCGCGGCGGAAGTGGCGGCCGGCCGGAAATCGTTTTTCGACGCGCGGGTGATTCCGTCGGTCGCGTACACGGATCCCGAAGTCGCGTGGGTGGGCCTCACCGAAGAAGACGCGAAAAAGCAGGGCATCAAGATCGGTGTCGGGAAGTTTCCGTGGGCGGCGAGCGGACGCGCCATCGCCAACGGGCGCGACGAAGGATTTACCAAGCTCATTTTCGACCATGACACGCACCGCATCGTCGGCGGCGGTATCGTCGGTACTCGCGCCGGCGACCTGATCAGCGAAATCGCGCTGGCCATCGAGATGGGCGCGGACGCGGTCGATATCGGCAAGACCATACATCCGCACCCCACGCTCGGCGAATCGGTCGGCATGGCCGCCGAGGTCTACGAAGGTGTATGCACGGATCTCATGCCGCCCAAGAAGCAATAACGGCGCGCCCGCGATTGCGGGCAACGGGTTGCGTGCGCATGAGTATTAGAGTCATATTGTCTGCGATAATACAACCATGCATGATTCCAGCGAATCGGCGTGCGCCGGTGGCGCCACCGCCGCCCGCCGCCCGCCTCGATACCGGATGGCTACGATTATTTTACGTTGAATGCTTATGCGAATCTGGGTTGATGCGGATGCCTGCCCCAATCCGATCAAGGAAATCCTGTTCCGCGCGGCGGACCGGATGAAGCTAGCCCTGACGTTGGTTGCCAACAAGCCTTTGCGCACTCCGCCGTCGCCCTATATCAACACGATTCAGGTTGCCGCCGGCTTTGACGTGGCCGACGACAAAATCGCCCGCGAGTTGCGGGTCGGTGACCTTGTCGTCACCGCCGACATTCCGCTTGCCGCCGCCGTGATTTGCAAGGGCGGCCGCGTTCTCGATCCGCGGGGCGAACTCTATACCAGTGACAATATCGAAGCGCGCCTGACTTTGCGCAAATTCATGGATGAAATGCGTGCAAGCGGCATCGACACCGGCGGCCCCCCGCCCTTTAACCACGGCGACCGGCAAGCCTTCGCCAACCAGCTCGATCGCCTTCTGGCGCAATACGCCCGCGCCGAATTTGCTCCCAAAGTACGCGCGCCGGGCGCATAATTACGCCTACACCACGAAAAAGGACAAGCCATTGGCCAAACCAAACTATCAATTTGAAAAGCGGCAGAAAGAGCTCGCAAAGAAGAAAAAGAAAGAGGAAAAGCGCCTGCGTAAGCTGGCGGAGAACACCCCACCTGAGCAGGAAGCTCCGGAAGCGAACCCCGTACCGCCGCCAGCCGGGGGCGAAACCCCGTAGCAGCGCATACGCCTGGCGTTCACTTCATGGCAGTCAGCAAAACCAAACTCGCTAAGTGCATTCATCACCGCGTCAGGCTGCGGCCACCTGCGCGTCGCTTTCGCGGCGTCACGGAACTGCGCATCATGGACGACGACTGGCTCCTGCAGGAAGTCGAAGACAAACAGGTGAGAATCAGGAATATCCGCACCGATCACGTTGCGGTTCTCGGTTTCAACCAGATCAACGCCTACGTGGCCGACCCCAAGCGGGAATTCGACGGCTTGCGCCACGGCTTCCTTGAACTTCGCGTGCAGGTGTTTCTGCGCGGGCCTGAACTGGTGATCGAACCCCGGCCTTCGTCCGCGAAGCCCGCGTCCGTGCGGCGCAAGGCCACGGCGACCCGCAAAACGAAGAAGTCTTAGGCGTGCGGAGCCGCGCGGCGGAGAAACTCCGGCACCCGGATCTCCTGCTGAAGCTGTAGGAGATCAACGCTCAGCATTTTCGGTTTTCCAGAAATTTGTAGAAATTTTTTACGTTGCGGGCCGGGCGCAGTTTCGCTGCGCGCAACTCAAGCCTGATCTTCAGCAATTCGACGCACAGCGACCAGCCCTGAGGTGTGGCCAGGGTCTGAAATTTCTGCACGATCTCGTCGCAAAAATTTTGCTGCGCGAGTCCGTGACCGAGCAGGTAACCGATCGCGCTCGCGACGTGCGTCTCCGGCACCTCGAATGCGAGCTTGATGCCGCGTTGCCGGTCTTCTATCGAGTAGCCAACCCTGGCCGATTCCGCGCGCCGGCTCATGGTTTGTCAGAGCATCGACAAATTGTCGAGATCTCAACGCCGGGTACGGCTCCGCAATGCAGAAAATCGCGCATGACGAAGACACGCGCAAGTCTCGTGCCCGCGACCGTGGCGTCAACGCTGTAGCCTGCGCGCGGTTACATTCCCTTGGCGAGCGCCACTACCAGATTACCCTCGCGGCTCTCGACTTCAATTTCATATTGGCGTTTCGGGTCCGCGTCTTCGACGCCGCGGTGGCCTTGCGCAGTCTGCTCCTTCTTGGGCCACACCAGAAATCCACGCACCGGTACTCCGCGTTCAATGGCTTCGTTCACGTTGGCGTGATGGCGCGCGCCGGTGGAACACTCGAGATCCTTGTCAGCGCAAAGCGTATAGCGATAAACGCCGCTGCTCACGCGTTTTAACTGGTCGGACCACAACGTGACCCACAAGGTCGAGCGGTCTTCGGTCCATTTCGACGCGTCGTAGCGTGTGCCGCCGACGGTGCCCAAGCGTTCCCACGCTACGGTGATTTTCGGTTTCATGCTGTGCCTTCACTTCCGGATAATTGATTATTTTAGCCCCACATCGACCCTAAAGGCAGAATAAATCACTCTTTTCATTTTCAAATTAACGGTTTACCGCGAGCGCCGTTACGCGTGACCTGATCAGGGTCTTGACGCCTGCACGGCGCGCGTCAGGCGTTTCGCTGCAATGCCACCGCATTGCTCACTAGTACTTGAAATTACAGGCCTTTTCAGCGCTGAAACACAGGCGTAAACTAGCGGCCACTGATATTAGTCGCCCTGCATCCGTTTCCAGGCTCAAGCGTTAGTACGTCTCACCGGCATAGCTGAGCAGCGAAGAACGATAAGGCGTAACTAGGAGACGAATTTGTTGCCGACCGACATTCACCCGCCCGACTACTTCCACAAAGTCGTCGATTGCCAGTGGGCATGCCCCGCCCACACCCCGGTTCCCGAATATATTCGCCTGATCGCGGCCGGCCGCTATAGCGACGCCTACATGATCAACTGGGAATCCAATGTATTCCCCGGCATTCTTGGCCGCACCTGCGACCGTCCGTGCGAACCTGCGTGCCGCCGTGGCCGCGTCGAAGAAAACAACGGCGAGAAGCCGGAACCGGTTGCGATCTGCCGCTTGAAGCGGGTTGCGGCCGACTACAAAGACGACATCACCGCGCGGCTGCCGAAAGCGCCCGCCAGGAAAAACGGCAAACGCGTCGCGCTGATCGGTGCCGGTCCCGCCTCGCTTACCGTCGCGCGCGATCTGGCGCCGCTCGGTTACGAGGTCACGGTGTTCGACGGCGACCAGCAGGCGGGCGGCATGATCCGCACGCAGATTCCGAAATTCCGCCTGCCCGAGTCCGTGATCGACGAGGAAGTGAATTACATTCTCAACATCGGCGTCGAGTTCCGCGGCGGCAACCGCATCGACAGCCTGAAGCAGGTGCTGGCGGAGAAATACGACGCGATTTTCGTCGGCACCGGCGCGCCGCGCGGGCGCGACCTCGACATCCCGGGGCGCAGGGAAGCGGCCAAGAATATCCACATCGGTATCGACTGGTTGAACAGCGTGTCCTTCGGCCACGTCGACAAGATCGGCAAGCGCGTCATCGTACTCGGCGGCGGCAATACCGCCATGGATTGCTGCCGCTCATCGAAGCGCCTGGGCGGCGACGATGTGAAAGTCATCGTGCGCTCGGGCTTCGAGGAGATGAAAGCGAGCCCGTGGGAAAAGGAGGACGCGCAGCACGAAGGCATCCCGATTCTCAATTTCCTCGTCCCCAAGTCGTTCACGCACATAAACGGCAAACTCACCGGCATGGCATTCGAAAAGGTCAAGGCCGAATACGACGCCGCATTTGGCAAACCCGGCCGCCGCAACCTCACGCCGACCGGCGAACCCGACCAGCATTTCGAATGCGACGACGTGCTCGTCGCCGTGGGCCAGGAAAACGCATTTCCGTGGATCGAGCGCGACATCGGCATCGAGTTCGACAAGTGGGGCATGCCGGCAGTCGACAAGGTGACCATGCAGTCGAGCATCCCCAACGTGTTTTTCGGCGGCGATTCCGCATTCGGCCCCAAGAACATCATCTGGGCGGTCGCGCACGGCCACGAAGCGGCGATCTCCATCGACAAGCTGTGCAGCGGCGAAGACATCAAAGAGCGCCCGGCGCCGATGGTGCATCTGATGTCGCAGAAAATGGGCATCCACGAGTGGAGCTATGACAATGCGATCTCGAACGATCAGCGCTTCAAAGTCCCGTTGAAGGACCAGAAGATCGCCCTCAAGAATATCAAAGTCGAGGTCGAACTCGGATTCGATCCCGCACTCGCATTTGCCGAAGCGAAGCGCTGCCTGAACTGCGATGCGCAAACGGTGTTCAGCGAAAAACTCTGCATCGAGTGCGACGCATGCGTCGACATCTGCCCGATGGATTGCATCACTTTTACCGAGGACGGCGAGGAGCAGGAACTGCGCGCGCGGTTGAACGCTCCGGCCGACAACCTGACGCAGGACCTCTACGTGTCGGCCAGACTCAAGACCGGCCGCATCATGGCCAAGGACGAGGACGTGTGCCTGCACTGCGGCCTGTGCGCGGAACGCTGCCCGACCGGCGCCTGGGATATGCAGAAGTTTTTGCTCGATATGACGAACGCCGGACCCGGCTGCCGCAACAAGCCACAACGCAAAGCTGCATGAGGATGGAATGAAACGGATCGAGGCCACCAACGATTTCGTAGTAAAGTTCGCCAACGTCAACGGCTCGGGATCGGCATCCGCGAACGAACTCTTCGCGCGCTCGATCCTGCGCATGGGCGTGCCGGTCGCGCCGCGCAATATCTTTCCGTCCAACATTCAGGGCCTGCCGACATGGTACGAGGTGCGCGTCACGGAGAACGGCTATCAGGCGCGGCGCGGCGGCGTCGACCTGATGGTGGCGATGAACCCGCAGACGTGGGACGCCGACGTGAAGGAAATCGAGGCCGGCGGCTACCTCTTCTACGACAACACCAAGCCGCTGCCGCAATCGAAATTTCGTGCCGACATCAACGTAATCGGCATGCCGCTTACCGGCATCTGCAATGCGACTTATACCGATCCGCGCCAGCGGCAACTGTTCAAGAACATCATATACGTCGGCGCGCTGTCGGCGTTGCTCGACATCGATCCGAACGAGATCGAACGCCTGTTTTCCGAACAGTACAAAGGCAAGGAAGCGCTGCTGCAATCGAACGTGAAGGCGCTCAGACTCGGCCGCGACTACGCGCAGCAACAACTGGGCGGCCCCATCGGCCTGCGGATCAAACGCGCGGACAACGTCGGCAACAAGATATTTATCGACGGCAATAGTGCTGCCGCGCTCGGCGCGATGTATGGCGGCGCGACCGTATGCGCGTGGTATCCGATTACGCCGTCCTCATCTTTGGCCGAAGCATTCATCAAATATTGCCAGAAGTACCGCGTCGACCCCGCGACCGGCAAGAGCAAATTCGCGATCGTGCAGGCGGAGGATGAACTCGCCTCCATCGGCATCGTGATCGGCGCCAGCTGGAACGGCGCGCGCTCATTTACCGCGACCTCAGGCCCCGGCGTGTCGCTGATGACCGAATTCATCGGGCTTGCTTATTTCGCGGAAATCCCGGCGGTGATCATCGACGTCCAGCGCGGCGGACCGTCCACCGGCATGCCCACGCGCACGCAACAATCGGACGTGATTGCCTGCGCGTATGCCTCGCATGGCGACACCAAGCACGTGCTGCTGTTTCCCGAAGACCCGACCGAATGTTTCGAATTCACGGCCAAGGCGCTGGATCTCGCCGAGCGCCTGCAGACGCCGATCTTCGTGATGACCGATCTCGACATCGGCATGAATACGCGGCTGTGTGCGCCGCTGCAATGGAACGACAAGCAGATCTACGACCGCGGCAAAATCATGACCGCCGAAATGCTCGACACCGGCCGCGACTTCGGCCGCTACCTTGACGTGGACGGCGACGGCATTACCTACCGCACCTATCCCGGCACGCACGCCACGCGCGGCGGTTACTTCACGCGCGGCACGACCAAGAACCGCTACGCGGGTTACAGCGAGACCGGCCCGGACTACATCGACAACGTGCAGCGCCTCCTGCGCAAGTTCGAGTCCGCCAAGAAACTGGTGCCGGCGCCGTTGCTCTATCCGGCGAACAAGCCGGCGCGCTTTGGCGCTATTTTCTACGGTTCCACGAGTCCCGCGATGCAGGAAGCGCTTGATCTGCTCGCGGGACGCGGCATACACGTCAACGCATTGCGTGTGCGTGCCTTCCCGTTCCAGGACGAAATCAACGACTTCGTCGCCTCGCACCCGTGGGTATTCGTGGTCGAGCAAAATCGCGACGCGCAGTTGAAAACCCTGCTCGTCAACGAAGCCAAAGTGAATCCGTCGCGCCTGCTGTCGATCCTGCATTACGACGGCACGCCGATAACCGCGCGCTTCATCGTTGACCAGATTTCGCAGCACGCCGCCGCGCGCACGGTGGTGCCGCTCAAAAAGGTGGTGTCATGACTTATCTCACCAAACCCAAGCTGCATCATCCCGACCTGCCGAAAAACGCGGTTGGGCACACGCGCCGCGACTATGAGGGCAGGATTTCGACTTTATGCGCGGGCTGCGGCCACGACTCGATTTCCGCGGCGATCATCCAGGCGTGCTGGGAAACCAACATAGAACCGCACAAGGTGGCCAAGCTGTCGGGCATCGGTTGTTCATCGAAAACGCCCGACTACTTCCTGGGCAACTCGCACGGCTTCAACAGCGTGCACGGCCGCATGCCGTCGGTGGCCACTGGCGCCAACCTTGCGAATCGCGAGCTGCTGTATCTCGGCGTGTCGGGCGACGGCGACTCCGCGTCGATCGGGCTGGGCCAGTTCGCGCACTGCATGCGCCGCGGTGTCAACATGGTTTACATCGTCGAAAACAACGGCGTCTACGGCCTCACCAAGGGCCAGTTTTCAGCCACCGCCGACAAAGGCTCTAAATCCAAGCGCGGTATCGCCAACAACGACGAGCCCATCGATATGGTGGGCCTGGCCCTCCAGTTGGGGGCGAGCTTCGTTGCGCGCAGTTTCTCGGGCGACAAGCACCAGCTCGTGCCGCTGATCAAGGCGGCCATCGAGCACAAGGGTGCGGCGTTTATCGACGTCGTATCGCCGTGCGTCGCGTTCAACAACCATTCCGGCTCCACCAAGAGCTACGATTATGTGCGCGAGCATAATGAGGCGGTGAACCGGCTCGATTTCATCACCGGCCGCGACGAGATCACGGCCGAATACGCGCCGGGCACGGTGACCACCGTCACCCAGCACGACGGTAGCGTGCTGCGGCTCAGAAAACTGCACCCGGAATATGACGCAACCGATCGCATCAAGGCGATGGATTACATCCAGCAGCGCCACGCCAGGGGCGAGGTCGTGACGGGACTGCTCTACGTTGATCCCGAATCATCCGATCTGCACGAGCACCTCAACACCGTCGACACGCCTTTAAACCGCCTGTCCGAGCGCGAGTTGTGCCCGGGCGCGGTGGCGCTGGAAAAAATAAACGCCGCGTTACGCTAGAGCCTGCCGCGCAAGCGGTCTTTCCCCGGTCGCCGGGAGCGGGCTGCGCTGCTTGCAGCCGCCAGTCACGGGCCCGCACGAACGAGGAACAAAGATGCTCGACTGGCTGACCACACGTTCGCAAAAAACCGATCACCCGATGCACAGCCTCGAGGAGGCGGAGCGGCTGCTGACCGGCTTGTCGGACGAGCCGCTGCAAGCCCTTGACGAAATAGCGTCGTGGCTGACCACTATCGCGCAGGCTGCGGGTTTGAACCTGGCAACGCGCATCGCGGTCATCCGGCTGGTCGACGAAACCGGTCAGCCGTTCGAACCCGAACTCATCCGGTCGTATCTCACGCAACGCTCGCATACCGAATTCGAGCGCCTGCGGCTGTGGCAGGCGACGCTGCATTTCTGGGAGCGCGCCGGGCACGCGTATCGCGTGTGTGCCGATGAATTGCAGCGGGACCCGAAACTCCTGCGCGCCCATCGGGACGATTTCTCGTTGTTGATCGTGCGCTGGCTGCGCGCGCTGGCGAACCAGGCGCGCGTGCAGCGCCTGCGCTACATACCGGTGCGCGAGGAACTGTGGCAGGCGCTGTTCGATGCGTACCGCGTGAGCGAAGCCGCCGGCTGCGACAATCAGCGGGTCATCGCTTATCCCGGGGACACCCTGCCCACCACTGCGCGGCAGGAACTGCTGTGCGCCGTGATGCTCGACACGGTGCGGCCCGATTCGATACTGCCGCAGCAAATCGAAATTGCCGCGCGCATAACCGCGCGCTACGCGGACGCCTTCCTGTTCGATACGACCCCCAAAGCCGGTTGCAACTGGGCTATCGATCTCGCGCTGCGGCGCCCGCCGGAACTCGCCACCGGTGTCGGCACACTGCGCTCGTCCGCGCGCTTTTTCGGCGCTGGTGCCGCCATGGTCAAAATCAGGGAAGTCATGCGGCGGCTGACCGCCGAACCCGGCACCAAGGAGCGGCGCTTCGGCGAAGAATATGCTGCGCAGGAAAAAGTGGTCGTCCTGGAACGCCTGACGCGCTATTGGGGCCAGCATCCGCCGCACCGCAACGAGAAACGCCGCAGCGTCGCGGCGGGGGTCGCCGTTACGACCGGATTTGCGCCCGCCTGCCTGTGCATACCGCGCGCGCAGTTCCGCGGCTGGAGCAAGGTCCTGAACACGATGGATGCGGCGCTCCTCGCGCGGCTCGGTATCACGGCCGACCCGGTCGCGCCCCCCGCGCCGGACACATGGACTCATCACGATGCGAGCACCTGGGGAATGGGTGCCGAAATACCGCGCGCGCGCGAGCCCAATATCACGATCGGCACCCTGTGCGCACTCAGGAGCGGCGACCAGCCATGGTCGATCGGCGTGGTGCGGCGGCTTTATCGCGGTGGCGAAGAGCGAATGAACTCCGGTATCGAGGTACTCGCCAAAAAACCCGCGGTCATACTGCTGCGCAGAGTCGGCCACGGCGGTATGAGCGTGCAGGACTGGTCCAAAGCATCGGATTCGACCGGCAACGATTACCTCAACGTGATCCTGCTTGGTGCGAGCCGGACCGAGACGCTGCGGCACGAATTGCTGCTTGCGCGCGGAGAATTCATCGCCGGCCTGGTCTACGAAGCGATGCTCGGCGACGATAAGCAGCACTTCAAGCTCGAAGAGTTGATCGAGCGCGGCGAGGATTTCGACCGCGTACGTTTTACCCGTGTGCCGAACGCGCGAGCCGGCGGTGATGCGCCAGCCTGATTGCGCGCGGTGCGAGCCGAGTGTCCTGAAACATTGATTCGCCGGACAAAAATTGTCGCAAGTGTATGAACGTATCAACGCACGAAAGATTCAGGACACTACCGCCGCACGCCTGGCGTTTCGATCGGCAACCCGTTCGCGCGCCACGCCATATACAACTCGAGATCGAGGAATTCCGCGGCGCCCTGCGGCGGCATCTCCGCGCGCACGCCTGAGAGGCAGCTTCTGAACCGACGGTGCAATGACCCCATGGACTGCCACTCGAGCCGGTAGGCCGGGTACGCGACGCCGTGGCCCTGGCTGAGCGTTTCGGGTCCGAGTTTCCTGCCCCAGTTTTCCTGATGACATTGCGCGCACGACACATTCATCTGTCCCATGCGCCGGTAGTACAGGGCGCGCCCGGCTTCGAAGTTATGGCGGTTTTGCCAGTCGATGACGACGTTGACCGGCATGCCGCGCGACTGCTGCGCGACATACGCGCTCAACGCGAGCAGTTCCGGCGACTCGCGCTTGAACGGCGCCGCCTGCTGGCGGCGCTCGCGGCACTGCTCGATACGGCCTTCGACGTCGATCAGGCGCGCGCCACCCGCGTCGATCAGCGGATAGCGCGCCGCCACACCCTGCATGCTGGTCTTCGCATCGCCATGACAGCCGGCGCAGGATTTGCCGTCCCTGCCCGCGGGCTCCCGCCACAGCATTTCGCCGCGCGTGACCCATAACATGCCGGGATTCGCGAAGTCATCGGCCTGCATGGCGCGAATGTCGGCACTGACAAATTCGATTCCCGATTTGAGCGGGACCGGCGGCTGCGGCTCCGCCGCTGCTGCCGGCCACGCAATCAGCAGCGGCAAGGCAAGCACGCATAAACGCGATTTGCAGCCGGTCAGAATGACACCACGGGCAAGGCGGAAAAATCCGCGCGCAAGCGAGCCTTCGGTCACCGGGCTACCCTCAGCCGGCCACCGCGACGGACGCGCGCTCGCTTCCGCGTTGTCCCGCGTCGTCCACCCAGGAAAATTCTATCTCGCCGCTGGCTTCGGCAATCGCGTAGAACTGCACGTATGGGTTGGCGGCGATCCCCGAGCCCAGCTCGGCGCGAAAAATCTCCACGCCGTTATAGCGCGCGACGAGACTGTTGATGACGTTTTTCGGAATCGGGCGGCCGCTGTTATCGTAACGAAATCCGGTTTCCATTGGATGCTGAATGTTTATGCGGACTTCAAATACCGCGCCCCGCTTCACCGACGCCGGCACATGCACTCGTGCAACCATGTCAGGTCGCATCCAGGCAGGCCGACTCGGTGACCTCCACCTCGGCGTCGCCGGACCAGTACGTGCCGTCCGCGAGTCGCGCGATGGCAAGCACGCGTTGCGTGCCGTTCAGGCGCACACGCGTGGTCACTTCCGCCCGGCCCGCCTTGGGCCCGAGGTGAAACGTCGCCATGATCGGGCGCGGGTTTCTTCCAGACAGCAGCGTGATGCTGCGCACGTAATCGGCGGCGGTCATCGCGCATTCCACACTGACTTTAAGCAGCACCGAATGGCCGTTGTCGGCGAGCCGGGGGGTGTCTACCGTCACACGCCCGGCCCTGACCGGCGCGCCACCGGTGACCTGCAGGACGAGCGCGGCGAACGGATCGGACTGGGCGCGTGCTGCGCGCACCCACGGCAGCGCGGCCATGGCAGTCATGGCGGCCAACACGGAAATGAAACGACGGCGCAGGGGTGCCTTCATCAACGCAGCGTAAGCAGGTAAGCGACGGTGTCTTCGACCTGCTGCGCGGACAGTATCGGCTTGCCGCGCCAGGCTGCGGCCACTTGATTGAGCCCGTCGCTGCGGTAATAAGACGGCATGATGGTGTCCTGGTAAACGCGCTTCGAATCAACGATGCGCAGGCGCAGTTGCCCCCCACTGAGCCGCGCGCCGACCCCGGCCAACGGCGACGCAAGGTTGCCCATGAAGCGTCCTCCGGGCACGGTATGGCACAGAAAACAGTTGGCGTCGCGCCCCTCAAACAACGTGCGGCCGCGCCCGGGATCGCCGGCCTCGGCCGTGAGCGGCGAGACGATCGCATCGCCCGTTACGCGATAGGACGCGAGCTGGCCGGGCGCAGGAATGGCGCAACCCGCCGCCGCGCCGCACACCACCAGCCAAAGCAATCCACGCACGCCGCACGGCCCCTGAGGATCAGACCAGGGTCAGGCCGTGGTTCTTGATCGGCAGGGTGCGCACCGGTTTGCCGGTGGCCGCATAGATCGCGTTCAGTACGGCGGGCGCCGTCACGCAGATCGTTGGCTCTCCTACGCCGCCCCAGAAGTCGTAGGTCGGAACGATGACGGTTTCGACCTTCGGCATCTGGGCCAAACGCGCGATCCGGTAAGTGTGGAAGTTCAGCTCCGCAGCGCGCCCGTTCTGCACCGAGATTTCACTTTGCAGCGAATCGAACCCGTACGCCACCGAGCCTTCGACCTGCGCCGCAATCGTCGCCGGATTCACCGCATGGCCGCAATTGAGCGCCAGCACCATACGATGAACCTTGACCTCGCCATTGCTGCTCACCGAGACCTCGGCGACCGCCGCCGAATAGCTGCCATACCCCATAAACTGCGCGATACCGCGATGCACGCCGGCGGGCAGCGGTTTGCCCCAATCGCCCTTCTCCGCCGCCGCGTTCAGGACGCCCAGATGCTTGGGATGGTTCTGCATCAGAGCGCGGCGGAACTCGAGCGGATCCCTGCCCGCCGCCTTCGCCACCTCGTCCATGAAGCATTCCAGGTAGACGCCATTCTGATTGGTGTTGACCCCCCGCCACGGACCGACCGGCACGTGTGTATTACGCATCGCATACTCGGTGCGCAGGTTCGGCACGGTATAGCCGATCTGCGCGTCGCCGGGCGCTTTCCACAGCCCCTGGAGTTGCCTGACGTCCCGGCCGTTCTTGATGTTCGCGGGCGCCAGGTAAGCATTGATCGACTGCCCGGACACGCGTAAGTGCAAGCCGACGAGATTGCCGCGCTCATCGAGTCCGGCGGCGAGCTTGCACTGCGAAATCGGCCGGTAAAAGTCATGTGCCTGGTCTTCTTCGCGGCTCCACACGAGCTTAACGGGTACCCCCGGAAACTGTTTGGCGATGGCGACCCCCTGACGCACGTAATCCTGGGTGCCGCCGCGCCGGCCGAAACCGCCGCCCAAGCCGTGATTGTGAGCTTCGCATTTTTCCAGCGGCAACCCGGACGCCGTGGACAAGGCGGCCATCGAGGCCTCCGCGTTCTGGCTCGGCATCCAGACTTCCGCCTTGTCCGCCGTGATCCTGACCGTGCAGTTCATGGGCTCCATGCACGCATGGGACAGGAACGGCGTGCTGTAAACCGCTTCAATTTTTTTCGCCGCGCCCGCGACCTCCTTGAGCGCGTCGCCCTCGTTTATATCCGCGAACGCGTCATTCGACGTCAGGCCCTCTTTAAGATGCGCCGCAATCGTTGCGCTCGACACCGCTGCATTCGGACCCTCATCCCACACGATCGGCAGCGCGCCGAGCGCGGTCTTGGCCCGCCACCAGGAATCGGCGACGACCGCAACAGTCGTGTCGTTTACCTTGACCACGCCGCGGACGCCACGCCGACCCGTAATCTTGGACTCATCGAAGCTCACGAGCTTGCCGCCGTATACCGGACAGTCCATGATTGCGGCGTGCAGCATGCCCGGCAGCTTGAGGTCGATCGAAAATATTTTCTTGCCGTTCACCTTGTCAGCCGTGTCGAGCCGTTTCATCGGCTTGCCGGCCACTTTCCACTCTTTCGGATTCCGCAGCGTAATGCTCTTGAGATCCGGCGGGGTCAATTTGGATGCGGCGACCGCGAGCTTGCCGTAGCTCGTCGAGCGGCTGGAGGCCGCGTGCGTAATGACGCCATTGGCCACGGTGAGTTCCCCGACCGCCACCTTCCACTCGTCGGCCGCCGCCTGCATCAGCATCATGCGCGCGGCGGCGCCGCCGCGGCGCACATAGTCCTGCGAGGTGCGGATGCCGCGGCTGCCGCCGGTCGACATATCGCCCCAGACGCGCTTGCGCGCGAGATTCTGGCCGGGCGAGATTGGCTCGATGGCGACCTTTTTCCAGTCGCACTCGAGTTCTTCGGCAACGAGCTGCGCGAGGCCGGTGTGCGTGCCCTGACCCATCTCCGCGCGTGCAATGCGGATGACACAGGTGTCGTCAGGCCTGACGACAACCCACGCGTTGACCTCGGTATCGGCGGCGCTTTGCGCTTTTATGACACGCTTGCGGCGAGTCGGCGGTAAAGGCGTGCGGAATCAACAATCATTGTCGTTAAACAACTGCTGCCAGCAGACTATTCCGAGTGCGCGCGCCGGTCAAGTCGTAACGGACCCTGAGCCAGCACGCCTGCGGCCCTGATGCGGTGCGGCAGGTAAGTTCGGCCGGCGACGCTGCCCGCGTTGCGGCTGGTTTAAGCGCGCCCGTGTGCCGGCAAGTCTGGTTCAAAGTCCCCCCGGCCGGCGGTAAACCGGTGAACTCCGCCGTCAGCCTGGCCGCATCGGTCATGGCACCGAGACTGAATTCATGCGCGACAAAATAATCTCCTTGCGTTTTTGCAGGTACGGCGTCTCGCTGCCGCGGCCATAACGGCGCGGGCTGGGCACCATCGCCGCGAGTTGCGCCGCCTGCTCGGCGGACAGATTCGCCGCCGACGTCTTGAAGTGATAGTGCGCGGCGGCCTCGGCGCCGAAAACACCGTTACCCCATTCGATCACGTTGAGATAAATCTCGAGGATGCGGCGCTTCGACATGATGGTCTCGATCATCACCGTGATGACCGCCTCCTGGGCTTTGCGCCACCACGTGCGCTCGCCCGACAAAAAGAGATTCTTGGCGAGCTGCTGGCTGATGGTCGAACCGCCCGAGACGATTTTGCCTTTCTTGCGATTTTTTTCGTACGCCTTCTGAATACCTTCCCAGTCGAAACCCTCGTGATCGAGAAACTTGGCGTCCTCGGCGGCGACGATCGCGCGCTTGAGATTGCCCGCGATACGGTGGTACGTCACCCATTGTTGCTGCAGCGTGGCCCGCGGATCCTTTTCCCGCATACGCTCGAGACGCGCATGCATGAACGCGGTTGCGCCCGGATCGTGATCGACCCAATACCAGACGTGGATCAGGAACCAGAATTGCACCAGCGCCAGCGCGCTCAGCGCGAACAGCAGCGCGTAACAGAAGCTGCGCCAGACGGCTTTCAGCATCGTGCGGCAGGATTCAGGATCTTCAATCCTCAATCCTGAGTTTTGCTATTACCGGCGCGGTGTCCGGCCGCACGCCGC
>JANNPG010000138.1:0-3184 GCA_031399805.1 Betaproteobacteria bacterium
GCAGCACCTTGTCGCGCACGCCGATGGCGATGATCTGGGCGCTGATCCGCGCCCGCAAGAAGCGGCTTACGTGCGCCCGCGGCATTACCTCGAGCGAGGGCGACTGGCTTTTCGGGTCCGGCGCCTGCGATCACATGGTGACGAGCTGGTTCAGCCAGGGCATCGTCTGGGGCGTGTCGAAAGTGATGCGCCATTACGTCGAGAACGGCAAGGCGCGCTTTGACGAGTGGAGCCATATGGCGATGGGCCTGCGGTTCAGGGCCGGCGCGATGGGTGTGCCCTTCCTGCCGATGCGCTCGATGCTCGGCTCAGACGTCGTTCAGCAACGTCCGGAGGCGCGCGCTATCGATTGCCCTTTTACCGGGGACAAGCTGCTGCTCGTGCCCGCGCTCAACCCGGATGTCGCGCTCATTCACGTGCAGCGCTGCGACGCCTATGGGAATGCGCAGATGGATGGGCTGCAGTTCCTCGATATCGATCTCGCGATGGCCGCGAACAGGGTCATCCTGACGACCGAGCGGATCGTCTCCAACGATCAGATCCGGCGCGCGCCGGACCAGACGAAGATTCCTTTCTTCGCGGTCGAGGCCGTCGTGGAAGTGCCGTTCGGCTGCGCTCCGCACGAATGCGGCGGCGCCTACGAGCCGCTGTTCCGGCATATGGATTACTACACTGCGCTCGTCAACGCGAGCCCCGTCGAGGGCATGGCCGAATATCTCGAGCGCTACGTCTACAGCCCGCGCTCCTGGATAGACTATCTCAATCTGCTGGGGCTCGATCACCTACTCGAAGCCGCCAGGCACGGCCGGAGCGTCTCGAATGCCTAGTCCCGCGGATTACACCGCCAGCGAGTTGCTCGCGGTCATGAGTTCCCGACTGCTGAAAGACGGACAAATCGTATTCGCGGGAGTCGGCATCCCGCTCTTGGCCGCAACGCTCGCGCAGGGTTTGCACTGCCCGGGTCTCACGATCCTGTTTGAAGGCGGCGTCATCGGACCCATCATCGAGCCGGGCAAGCTGCCGCCTTCCACCAACGAACAACGCTGCACCAAACGCGCCAACATGGTGCTCGGCAGCACCGACGTTCTGCTGCTCCTGCAGCGCGGCTACGTCGATGTCGGTTTCATGGGCGGCGCGCAAATTGATCAACATGGCAATCTGAATTCATCGTTTATCGGCGACCCTGCCCGGCCGAAGACACGCCTCCCGGGCACCGGTGGCGGCAACGACATCGCAAGCCTCGCCCAGATGATCGTCGCGATGAAACACGAGAAACGCCGCTTCGTCGGCACTGTCGACTTCGTGACGAGCCCCGGATTCCTGCGCGGCGGCACCACACGCAGCGACAGCGGCCTTGCCGCCGGCGGCATGTACCGTGTGGTGACGGATCTCGGTATCTTCGGCTTCGACGATGTAACAAGGCGCATGAACATCGTCGCGCTGCATTCCGGTGTCACGGTCGGGCAGGTGCAGGACAACACCGGGTTCGAACTCGCCTTCAAACCGGATATCGGAGTAACTGAACGCCCGACCGACCGCGAGCTTGAATTCTTGCGCAAGCTCGATCCCGCCCGCCTTTACACGGCGTAGAACCGACGCTTCCCCCAGCGAATTTTTGAGTGTAACCCAGGAGAACGGCTATGGCCGGTTTGCATAACACGTATGGTATCGCTGCCCGCAACTTCACGGCCTATCCGGAGATGCCGGATATCAAGGCGCTCGTCGATTACGGCGTCAGGATGGAGGAGATGGGCTTCGACTCGCTGTGGGTCTGGGACCATATCCTGCTCGGCGTCGAGCCGAATTTCCCGATCATAGACTCGCTCACACTGCTCACCGCCATCGCCGCGCGCACCACCAGGATCAAGCTCGCGACGGGCATCCTGGTGTTGCCACTGCGTAATCCCGTGGTGCTGGCCAAGCAGTTGTCGAGCATCGATCAACTCTCCAGTGGCCGCCTGCTCATGGCCATGGCCGCGGGCTGGTACAAGCGCGAGTTCGATGCGGTGGGCGTGCCCTTCGAGCAGCGCGGCAAGATCATGGATGAGAACCTCGATATCCTGACGCGCTTGTGGACCGAGGAGATGGTCAAAGGCGAGTGGCCGCATCACAAGATCCCCGCCGGCGTGATGTATCCAAAGCCGGTGCAAAAGCCGCGCCCGCCGATCCTGATCGGCGGCTATGTCGACCGCGTGCTCAAGCGGGCGGCGACCGCCGGCGACGGCTGGCTCACCTATTTCTACCGGCCCGAGAGCTTCGCCAAGTCGTGGGCGAAGGTTCGCGGCTACGCACAGGAAGCCGGCAAGGATCCCGATACGCTCATGAACGGCGCGCAGCTGCCGATCATGATCGGCGCATCCCGCGCCGCGGTCGAAAGCCGCATGATGGAATGGCTCGGCACGGAGTGGGACTATGCGTCATGGAGCGATTCGACCAAGGACAGCGCCATCATCGGCACGGTCGATGAGTGCGTGGCGCAACTCAAGGAACACCTCGCGGTCGGCGTGCAGAAACTCATTTTCGTACCCTACAAGTACGAAATGAGCCAGATCGAAATCATCGCCAACCAGATCATCCCCAAACTCAGGGCGTTTCAGGCGTGACGCGCGTTTTGTCCTGAGCCTTCATTTTCGCCCGGCTTGCGCCAGGAACTCAAACGCAAGGGCGTCACACTGCAGTTGCTGTGGGTGGATTACAGCGCCCAGCGCGCCGCTCACGCGGGGTACGGCGTAGTCACGGCATCACCTTCGGCCAAGGCGCAAGGCCGCTTGCCTGTGCACCGCGCCACAGCTCGCGGTCGTATGTCGCCACGGTGACCATTTCGCCCAGCGTGTCGCGCCACACGAGTGCGGTGGCGAGATGCACTGCGTCGTAGCCGCGCAGTCCATGTTGCCAGGCCAGAGCTGCCGCGCGCGCGGCGACCGGCTCACCCACCTGCAGACGGATCAGATGCTCCCAGTCCGAGGTGAACGCTTCCAGGGCCTTCGTTGCTGCCTCGCGAGTGACAAGCCTGGCACGTGCTGCCTTGGCAAGCGCCGCTGCCACTTCAGCGCGGCTCACCACCGTCGTGCCGATCGCGCGCGCCGCGCCGATCAGCTCTTCGACCTCCGCATAACCTGACTCCGCAAAGTAACGCTTAACTAGGGCGCTGGCATCGAAGTAGACAATCACTCGCGATCTTCCA
>JANNPG010000511.1:0-5786 GCA_031399805.1 Betaproteobacteria bacterium
GGCTGCGTTCCCTTCTGCGCTTCCGACGGCCGCCCCTTCTCCGCTTCGGGTGGTCGCGGCACACTCACCGCGGGTTGCGGCGCAATTACTGGAGGTTGCGGCGCCTTTTGCGCTTCGGACGGTTGCGGCCCCTTCTTCGCGTCCGATGGCGGACCCTTCGTTACTTCCGGTTGCGAACCTTTCGGCGCTTCAGGCGGCCTTGGCACACTCACGGGAGGCGGCGGCGCTTTCTGCGCTTCGGGCGGCTGCGGTCCCTTCTTCTCGTCGGACGGTGATCCTTTTTGTGCGTCGGGCGATTGCGGCCCCTTCTTCCCGTCTCGTGGCCGCCCCTTCTCTGCATCGGGTGACGGCGTTCCCTTCTGCGCTTCCGCCGGCCGCGGCGCGTCAGGAGCGACCGCTTGCTTGGGCGGTGGTGCTGCCGCAGGCGGCGTGGGAGTAGTGACGACTTTAACGGCCGGCGCCGGTTCCGGTGCAGCAGTTTTCACCGCAGCGAGCGCTACCGCAGCGAGCGCTGCCGCAGCGAGCGGCTTGCCCGGCTGCGCCTTGAGTGCGGACTCTTTGGCGACAAACGAAACGGGCGCGGCTGGCGGCGACTCTTTCGCCACGACCGGTCGTGCTTGTGCTTCTGCCGGCGGGCGGTGGCCGCGGGGCGCCCCGCCGTGCACGCTGGCCTGCACGGGGACTACGGCGGCGACTGGCGTGACCGGCGCGGTCGCGACCGCTTCTTTCGACACCTCGACCCGCGATTTCGCGACCGTGTGCGATTGTGCGAACGCCGCCGCCGGCATCGCAATGACCGCGCCGGGCACCTGCTGGTTGACGTAGGTAACGTTGGTCACATTGACGTTTTTGTACACGTTGGTGATGGTCGTGTTGTTAACCGTCGTATTGCTGGTATTGACGTTGTTGAAATAGGTGCGGCTCACCGGGTACGAAGGTCGATAGACGTCGCGGGGGCCGAGCGGAAACCAACCGACGTTGCCGCTATCCCTGTTGGAAATCGCCGCACTGGCAAGCGCGCCCCCAATGAAAGCGACCAGCGCCGGTGCGTACACCGGCTGCGCGCGGACCGGGCCCGGCACCCAGCCCCAGGTTCCGCCGAGATTGGCCCAGCGGCCGTAGTGCGATACCGCGAATCCCCACGGCGCGTCGTCAATCCACGTCCAGCCCCAGGGTTCGACCCACGACCAATGTCCGTCCTGGTAAGGCGCCCAACCGGCCCGCACGCGATTCGGGACCCACACGTTGCCGTAGCCCTCCGTGCGGCGCCAG
Source organism: Betaproteobacteria bacterium (assembly GCA_031399805.1). Lineage (GTDB taxonomy): Bacteria > Pseudomonadota > Gammaproteobacteria > Burkholderiales > SG8-41 > PALSA-1004. Next base: position 1,273 of record JANNPG010000511.1, read on the forward strand.
CTGCCGTGCTCATCCAGGTCCTCGTATCCGATCACGTCGCGCGAGACGTAGCGTGCGGAAGGCGAGTTGTCGCCGCGGCGGTCGCGCTCGCTGGACCAACCGTCGAACGCGTCGGCGCGCCGCGCCTGGAGGTTGTCGTAGTCGCGCAAGTCCGTCCCGTAGTAACGGTAGGATTGCCCGGCATTGACGAGGTACGACGCGCCTTCGCCGTATACCTCGGCCTGGCCGTTGCGCGCAGCGACGGTCGTCGCATTGCCGGCCGGATCGACGTCGATTCGATATCGGCCCGGCTTGCGTATCGAATACGCGAGATTCGGCGTGGCGATCTCGACCACCTCTCTCGGGCCGAGGCGCCGCACGCGCACGTTCAGCGTGCCCTGCGCCAGTTGCAACTGCGCGACGCGGTTGTTGAGATTGAGCAGCGTCACGCTGGTGTTGCCGCCCATGCGGAACACGGCCGAGCCGACCTGCAGCTCGGCACGCGCGCCGTCATCCACCCATAAGCGGTCGCCCGTGATCAATGGGCGGTTTACTCGCGCCTCCACCCAATCGTTCTCGCCGGCCGGCGAGAAGCTGACGGCGCCGCTGATGTAGCTCAGGCGCGCGACGCGTGCCGGCGGGTCGGCGCCGGCCCAACCCGCGAATATAAGCGCGGCGGCGCCGAACAGCAACGCAACAACGTGTTTGCGAGCAGGTTTTTGCTGCATGGTCGCGTGCAAAGACTGCGCGGTATCGAGCTTCATGAGAAATTCCCCTGGCAGCTTACGCATTTGAATTCAAGCATCGATCTACTCCGAGAATTACTTCCACTCGTTCCTGTTGAGAATCGGGACCTGTAGCCTCGCCGATGGCATTCGCGCCTGCCCGCGGGAGGTCAATCGGCACGATTTTACGAATACCATACTAAACGCCCGCACCGACTGACTCTGTACGGCGTCGCACATAGGCGTATTTTCTTGCGCAGGAACGATGACGTGGCACGCACCACAATTCATCCGGGAGAACACCTCGCCGAGCAGTTGCAGGCGCTTGGCATCAGCGCGGCCGGACCGGGGCGGCAATTGCGGGTGCCGACCAACCGGATTACCGCCATTTTAAACGGCCAGCGTGTCATTACCGGCGAGACCACCTTGCGACTGGCTCACTACTTAGCGGGCCGCGCGGGCGCCGAGTCCCATGCACCGATCCGTTGGTGCGGCGTTCTAGAAGCCGCGTTTTAGAAGCCGTACAATTCGGCCGACGCCGGACTCGCCAGCCCTTCGGCCGCGCGCAGCAGGCAAATCTGATTCGTGCCATCGGAGTGCAGGAAACTGGCGGCGTCGCGCAGGTACTTCTCGACGGGGTGGTCGTGCATGATCGCAGCACCGCCGAGTATCTCGCAGGCGAGCTTGCACGCTTCGAATGCCGTCTCCGATGCATTGACCTTGGCCAGCAGCCCCATGACGCGGGCTGCGGGCCGTTTGCGGTCCGCCAGCCACGCGGCTTTCCAGATCTGCATGCGGGCGGCGTCGATTTTCATCGCCATTTGTGCGAGCATTATCGCCACCGCCTGCAGTTGCACGATGGGTTTGCCGCCTTGCACGCGCTCCTTCGCATATTGCATCGCGTACTCGTAGGCCGCGCGGCCGACGCCAAGCGCGGTCGCGGCGGCTTCCGCCTTGCTGCCAGGCATGTACTCGGCGCGCAGGCGCGACATCAGGCCCTCGCCGACCAGCAGGTTGCCGGCGGGCACGCGGCAGTTCTCGAAGTGGAACGTGCCGTTGGTCGCCAGCCGCTGGCTGCTTTTCTCGTGAAAGAAACCCGCGCGAAAGCCCGGCGTGTCGGAGGGAACGATAAACACGCTGCCACCCTCGCGCAGCGTTTTCGCCGGATCGGTGCGGGTAACAACGAAGTAGAGCTTCGCCATGCAGCCGTTGGAGACGTAGCGCTTGGTGCCGTTGATGATGTAGGTATCGCCATTGCGCACGGCGACGGTGCGAAAATCGATGTCCGGGGAATCGTAATAGCCCTGATGGTCGGAACCCGCGCCGGGCTCGGTGAAGCCGATGGACATCGTCGCTTCGGGATCGGCGACGAACGGCGGGATGAATTTCTGCTGCTGCTCCGGCGTCATCGCGTCGCCGAGTATGTGCGCCATCTTCCAGCATTGATCCAGGATGACCGCGAAACCCAGGTCGCCGACGGCCAGTTCTTCGCCGGCGAGGCACAGGGTGATGATGTCGGCGCCGGCGCCGCCGAATTTCTTCGGCACACCGAGCGTGCGCAGTCCGAGCTTGTCCGCCTGCCTGATCCAGTCCCATGGAATGCGTTCGGTGGCCGTCGGCAACCGGTCGCGCCGCAGCACATCCGGCTTGATCACGTTCTGCGCAAACTCGCGGGCAATGTTACGCCAGCGGGTTTGTTCTTCATTCAGCGCAAAATCCATCGGAGTTCTCCTGGTCTTTTTTTGTCGTCGCCTCAATCTTATTTGACCGTCCGTGTTATCCGGCAGCATGGCGGCGTGATGCTGCATTGTTTTCCGCGACAAGTCAGGCGGCGGCTTCGTTGAATCTCGTGATGATCCGGCTGGGCGTGCCCGTCGGTGCAAGCAGCCCATACCACGTTGAAAAATCGAATCCCCGCACGCCGCTCTCGGCAATCGTCGGCAACTTGGGCATGGCGGCAATGCGCCGCGCGCTGCTCGCCGCCAGCGCACGCACGCGTCCGGCCCTGGCGTGCGGCAACGCCAACGATACGGTTGCGACCATTACCTGCACCTGGCTGCAGATCAAGTCGGTAAACGCGAGCCCGGCGCCGCGGTACGGGACATGCAACAGGTCGATCCGCGTCATGCTTTTCAACAGCTCCGCGCCCATGAAGGGGCCACTGCCCGGACCGCCGTAGGCATACGCGACCGATGCCGGCCGCGCCCGTGCCAATAGCGAGGACTAGAAGCACGATGCACTTGCGGATGAACGTGGCCGCCATTAAAAGCGTTTCCCTGGAGCAGGATCAGTGCGCGCGCATCATTCAGGCCTGATCCCCGCCTGTTTCGCGACGCGCTGCCACTTCTCGATTTCGGTCTTGATGAAGGCCGCGTGCTGCTCAGGCGTGTTGCCGACGGGGTCGGCGCCACGGTCGATGAGTTCCTTGCGGATTGCCGGGTCGTTCAGCACTTTAACGAGCGCGCCGTTCAGCTTTTCCACGACCGGCCTTGGCAGGCCCGCGGGCCCGACCCAGCCGAAGCCGCTGCTGACCACGAAGCCCGGCACGCCCGCCTCCTGCATCGTCGGCACGTCCGGCACGGACGACGAACGCGTCTCGCCGCACTGCGCGATCATGCGCAGCCGCCCCGCGCGCACGTTCTCGATCACAACCGGGATGCTCGCGATGGTCATCTGCACGTGGCCCGCGATCGCATCGACGGTGGCGGGCGCAACACCCTTGTACGGCACGTGCACGAGCTTGATTTTCGCCTGGTAGTTCAGGAGTTCGCCGGCCAGGTGCGCGAGCGTGCCGGGGCCGGCGCTCGAAAAGAAGATCTGCCCCGGCCGCGCGCGCGCGAAAGCGATCAGCTCCTTGATGTTCTTCACCGGCAGCGACGGATGCACCAGCACCGCGGCCGGGATGTCGACGACGAGACCGAGCGGCGTAAAGTCCTTCTGCGTGTCGTAGGGCAGATTCTTGATCAGCGCCGGGTTGAAGAAGAAGCTCGCCGCGACGATCGCCGTCGTGTAGCCGTCGGGCGTACTCTTGGCCGTCATGTCCGCACCGATCACTCCGCCCGCGCCGGCCCGGTAGTCGAACACGAACTGCTGGCCGACCAGTTCGCCCATCTTGGGCGCGATCACGCGGAAGACGATGTCGCTGTTGCCGCCGGGCGCCGCCGGGTTGATGACGCGGATCGGCTTGTTGGGGTAAGGCTGGGCGCCCGCCGCCGCCGTCCATGCGACGAGCGCAATGGCCGCGAGACGACTTAGAAGCGGCCTCAAGAATCCGTTGAGGCCGTTCGTGCTGAGGTATCGAAGCATGAATGGCCGACGTGAATTCGAGCCAAGAACCGGTTTCGCCCTTCTATACATCAGGGCGAACGGATATTTGAGACCGCTTCTTACATTGAACCGTCGTGCGGACATCGCGCCACCCTTTTCCTCGTTGAACTCCAGTCGGCCCTGACTGACGCTCAGTATATCGCGGCCGCTGTGTGCAGCGCCGCCGCAAACGCTACAATACGCCCTTCAATCGCCGCACCAACAATATCCCGGGGTTCCCCGCATGAAACCTGCCGATTCCACGCTCGCCCGCAGCGGCGGGCAACCTCCGAACGATCAGCGACAAACTAACAGTGCCGCGTCGGTTGCCGTCCCGCCTGCGCCGTCGCATCCCCAAGGGGCCCCTGCTCCGCGCTCCGGCGGTCAAATCCTCGTAGATGCGCTCAAAGTGCACGGCGTCGACATGGCGTTCGGCGTGCCCGGCGAAAGTTATCTATCCGTGCTCGACGCGTTGTACGATGCGCGCGACGCCATCAAGTTCGT
>JANNPG010000530.1:0-5878 GCA_031399805.1 Betaproteobacteria bacterium
CGGCAACGGCGTGAACCGCGCGGCGTTGTCCAAAGAAGACATCGTTGCGCGCAAGCTGCTGCTGTCGTGGGCCGCACAGCGGAAGTTCACCGTCAGCGTCGACGCAATCGGCAATCTTTTCGTGCGGCGCGCCGGCACCGACGCCAATGCCGCACCCGTCATGACCGGCAGTCACATGGACTCGCAGCCGCGCGGCGGCCGCTTCGACGGCATTTACGGCGTGCTCGCCGGCTTCGAAGCGCTCGAAGCGATGGACGAAGCCGGCGTCACTACGCGCCGCGCCATCGAAGTCGTCGCGTGGACCAACGAGGAAGGCGGGCGCTTTGCGCCGTGCACGATGGGTTCAATGGTGTTCACCGGCGCGCGACCGTTAGCCGACGTGCTCGACGTCACCGACAACGAGGGCATCAAGCTGCGCGATGCGCTCGCCGCCACGCTCGCCGCGACGCCGGAAGTGAAGCCGCGCGAATTCCGATTGCCCGCCGCCGGCTATATCGAGGCGCATATCGAGCAGGGACCGCTCCTGGAAAACGCGCGCAAAACGATCGGCGTCGTCACCGGCATCCAGGGCCTGCGCTGGTTCAACATTGACGTCTCCGGCAAGACGGATCACGCCGGCACAACCCCGCTCGCGCTGCGCAAAGACGCGGTGCGCGACGCGATAGCCATAATCAATGAACTCACCGAACTGACGCACGATCCGGACGACGTCACGCGCTTCACCGTCGGGCGCATGCTGGTGACGCCGAACTCGCCGAACTCGGTCGCCAGCCACGTGCTGTTTTCGGTCGATCTGCGCCACCCCGATCCGCGCACGATTGCGCGGCTGGGCGATGCGATCGCGCCGCTGGCGCGCAAGGCGGCGAAATTCTGCGACGTGAAAGTCACGCCGACCCTGCGCGACGACCCGTGCGTGTTCAATCCAGAGGTCGCCGGCGCGATCGAAGACGCGGCGCAGACACTCGGCCTGCCGCACATGCGCCTGCCGTCGGGCGCGAGCCACGATGCGATGTACATGGCGCGCATCTGCCCGACCGCCATGATTTTCGTGCCGTGCGAAAAAGGCATCTCGCACAACGAGGCGGAGAACGCGACACCCGCGGACCTCGCCGCCGGCGCGCGTGTGCTGACCGCCGCGCTGATCGAACTCGCGAATCGCTGATGCTTGTTTTTGGTAATTGAGTGATTGAGTGATTGAGAAAACTCTTAATCACTTAATTACTTAATCGCTTAATCACCCAATACGCGTGTGATAAAATAATGCTTCAATAACTGCGGACCGCCATGGCGCCCTCCCCACTTACGGCCTTATCTCCTCTTGACGGGCGCTATAGCGGCAAAGTCGAACCGCTGCGCAAATATTTCAGCGAACTCGCGCTGATTCGCTATCGCGTCGAGGTCGAAGTCGAGTGGCTCAAAGCGCTCGCCGCCGAGCCCGCGATAAAGGAAGTCCCGAAGTTTTCGACCGCCACGATCAAAGCGCTCGATGCGCTGGTACGCGGCTTCACGGAGGCCGACGGCGCCACCGTCAAGAAAATCGAGGCGCGCACCAACCACGATGTCAAGGCGATCGAGTATTTTCTCAAAGATAGGCTCGCCCGCAACGCCGAAATCGCGAAGGTCGCCGAGTTCATCCACTTCGCGTGCACGTCGGAGGACATCAACAACCTGTGCCACGCGCTGATGCTCAAAGCGGCGCGCGACGAGGTGATTGTGCCGTCGCTCGGCAAAATCATTGACCGCCTCACTGCGATCGCCCACGATCTGGCTGATGCGTCGATGCTCGCGCACACGCACGGCCAGCCGGCGAGCCCGACGACACTTGGCAAGGAAATGGCCAACGTCGTTGCGCGCCTGCAGCGCGCGCGCGAACGCATCGCCGGCGTCAAGCTCCTCGCCAAAATCAACGGCGCGGTCGGCAACTACAACGCGCATCTCGTCGCCTATCCCGGCGTCGACTGGGAGAAATTCGCGCGCCGGTTCGTCGAGAATCTCGGCCTCGAGTTCAACCCCTACACGATCCAGATCGAGCCGCACGACGCGATCGCGGAGCTCTTCGACGCCTGCGCGCGCGCCAATACCATCCTGCTCGACCTCGACCGCGATGTGTGGGGTTACATCGCGCTCGGCTACTTCAAACAGAAGACGAAGGCGGGCGAAGTCGGCTCATCCACCATGCCGCACAAGGTCAACCCGATCGACTTCGAGAATTCCGAAGGCAATCTGGGCATCGCCAACGCGCTGTTGCGGCACATGAGCGAGAAGCTGCCGGTCTCGCGCTGGCAACGCGACCTGACCGATTCGACGGTGCTGCGCAACATGGGTGTCGCCCTCGGCCATACGCTCCTGGCTTACGATTCGCTCCTGAAGGGACTCGCCAAGCTCGAAGCCAACCGCGCGCTGCTTGCCGCCGACCTCGACGCCAACTGGGAAGTGCTCGCCGAGCCGATCCAGACCGTGATGCGCCGCTACGGCGTGACCGGCGCCTACGAGCAACTGAAAGAACTCACACGCGGCAAAGGCGGCATTACGCGCGAATCGCTGCATGCGTTCATCAAGAAGCTGGCGATCCCCGCTGACGCGAAGAAGCGCCTGCTTAAACTGACGCCGGCCACCTACATCGGCAAGGCGGCAGAGCTGGCGAAAAAGATCTAGCGCGTCGCCGTTGCCGGGACCGTCAAGTTAAAGGATCTCCCATGGACAATCAGTTGCAGTCGCTCGATCAAGTCAAGGCCACTGTCATGTCGGCGATTACATTTCGATTGCCAAGGAAGAGGGCGAGGTCCTCGATATCAGCCTGTCCAGCGCGACGCTTGGACATGCCGACCCGGTGTGGTTCAGCCCGGTGCTTTAACCGGCGGACCGGGCCGTGAAATCCCGTAGCCCTGCGCGAAATTGATGATTAATTTTCCCGGCACCTTCGATTCACCGCCGCGCTTTATCCGAAGCTATACCCGAACATTCAAATAAGGGGGAGATCAACCATGAAGCATATCAGCGCGGTGAGTGTTGCATTGGCGGCGTTCGCCGCTATCGTCGTCATCGAATTTGGCCTTGGCGAATCGGCGACGACCGCGTTCGCCCAGGCCCAGCTGGCGCGAGCGAAGGAGACACCGAGGTTCCAGGTGGACCCCGAGTGGCCGAAGCTGCCGGCGAAGTGGGTATTCGGCCAGGTGTCCAGCGTGTCCATCGATGAGCGCAATCACGCATGGATACTGCAGCGACCGACCAGCGTGCGCGACGACCAGAAAAGCATGATCGCACCCCCGGTGCTGGAGTTCGATGAGGCGGGAAACTTTGTCCAGGGCTGGGGCGGACCGGGCGAAGGCTATGACTGGCCCGAAATCGAGCACGGCATTTACGTGGACCCCAAGGGGTTTGTCTGGATCGGCGGCAACGGCAACAGCCGCGTGATCGTGTTCGACGCGGATACCGGTGCGTTCAAACGGATGTGGGGCGCGTTCGGCAAAGAGCCCGTCGATGTTATTCCCTCCAAACCGGTGCCTGTACCCGAATCGAGACGCATCCCGGCGAAGGAAGCAACGGGTCCCGGCCCCGGGCAGTTCGAGCGTCCCGTGCACGCCGCCCGCGTGTCGAACGACGGGCTCGTGTATGTCTCCGACCGCGGCGGCAAGCGCGTTCAGGTCTTTACGCTCGACGGCAAATATTTGTCGCAGGTATTTATCGACCGCTGGTGTGAAGCGCCGCACTGCGGCAATGGTCAAACCGTCGCGAGCACCGCGTTCTCGCAGGATCCGGAGCAACGGTTCCTGTATGTCGCCAGCAGAAGTCCCGCGCGCGTCTGGGTGCTCGACCGCAAGACGCTGGAACTCCTCGACTCATTCGGACGGCCCGGCGTGGCCCCCGGCGAGTTTTACGTGCTCCACCACATGAACGTCGATGCCCAGGGCAACCTCTACACGACCGAAGTTCAGGACGGCAAACGCGCCCAGAAATTCGTGTTCAAGGGATTGGTGCCGGCGCCGTCGAAGTAGCGATCCCCTGCGCGAGCCCCCGACCGTCCGCCCGCGGCCGGGAGGTCACGACGATGCGCGATCATAAGCAAAATGAAAAAGCCGCCGAAAATTTATCTTATCCACGCCGCGGATGTGGCGATGCCTCCTATCGTCGCCAGCTTTCGCGAAAACTGGCCGCAGGCGCGCGTCGTCAACCTTCTCGAAGACGCGCTGATGAACGATCTCGCGGACGACGGGCGGCTCACCGACGCGATGGTCGAGCGCTTCGTCCATATCGGGCATTACTGCGTCAAGGCGTCGGCGAACGCGATTCTCTTTACCTGCTCCGCGTTCGGGCCCGCGATCGAGGAGTGCCGGCGGCAGGTCGCGATCCCGGTGCTGAAGCCGAACGAGGCGCTGTACGAGCAACTCGTGGCCACCAGCGGCACGGTAAGCCTGCTCGCTACGTTCCAGCCCTCGCTGCCTTCCATGCTGGCGGAAATCGCGGCGTACGCGAAGGAAAATGGCACCGAGGTCACGGTCCGGCCGCATCTCGTGGCGGGCGCGCTGGCAGCGCTGCAGGATAACCGGCCGGACGAACACAACCGGCTGATCGCGGAGGCCGCCGCAATGCAGAAGGCTTGCGACGTGATTGCGCTTGGGCAGTTCTCGATGGCGCCGGCGAAAGCGCTCGCTGCAAGCCGCACCACCACGCCCGTACTCACCACGCCCGACAGCGCGGTCGCGAAGCTGAAAGCACTCCTTGCATAAGCCGCCGGCGGGCGGCATTGCATCCGGCACTGCCGGAAGTTCAGTTTTTCGCGTTACCAAGCTTCCGGCGCATGAACTCGATGATGCCCGGCATGATCGAAACCACGATGATGCCGAGTATGAACAGCGTGAGATTGTACTTGACCACCGGAATGTTGCCGAAATAGTAGCCGCCGTGTTTCTCGTAAAAACGCTGCGTCCGCTCGATGTGCGCGGGATTGAAAAAACGCGAACGCTCGCGTTTGAATACGCATGGGCCGACGTAACGGCCGATCCAGTAGTTGGTGTTGTCGCCGCTGAACGAGGCGAGCACGAGGAGCGCAAACAATCCGTGCACGTCCATCGCGCCGGCCGCAGCCAGCGCGCCCGCGACAAACAGGAGCGAGTCGCCGGGCAGAAACGGCGTGACTACGAAGCCGGTCTCGCAGTAAATGATCAGGAAGAGGATCAGGTAAACCCACGCCCCGTGGACTCTTGTTCTTGATTTTCATCGGCGTTTATCGGCGTTTATCGGCGGCTAAATGCTTGGGTAAAGGTTTTAGATCGCCGCGCCGATTTCGTTCTTTTTCTCCGGCTTGACCAGATCTTCGCGCGACACGCCGAGCCACATGACGATCGGGCTCGCGACCAGCACGGAAGAATAAATCCCGAAACAGATGCCGATCGTCAGCGCGAGCGCGAAATAGTGCAGTGTTTCGCCGCCGAACACCAACATCGAAGTCACCATCAACTGCGTGCTGCCGTGCGTGATCATGGTGCGCGATATGGTGCGCGTGATCGCATTGTCGATCACGTGGGCCACGCTCGCCTTGCGCATCTTGCGGAAATTCTCGCGAATCCGGTCGAACACCACGACCGATTCGTTGACGGAGTAGCCGAGGATCGCGAGCACTGCGGCGAGCACGGTCAGCGAAAATTCCCACTGGAATATCGAGAAGAAGCCGAGAATGATGACGATGTCGTGCAGGTTGGCGATGATCGCCGCCAAGCCGAACTTCCATTCGAATCTCAGCGCGAGGTAGGCGACGATGCCGAGCGACACGAACAAGTGCGCCAGCCCGCCGTTTTCGATGAGTTCCTTGCCGACCTGCGGCCCCACGAACTCGACGCGCCTGACTTCCGCCGTGGCATCGTCCTTGCGCAGCTCGTCG
>JANNPG010000543.1:0-2131 GCA_031399805.1 Betaproteobacteria bacterium
CTGGGGACTTGATCCTCGCGGACGTTGGCCAAAACAGCATCGAAGAGATCGATCGGGTGGTGCTTGGCGGCAACTACGGATGGGCTATCAAAGAAGGGGATTTCTTATTTAACCGCGGCAACGGCACCGTCGGCGCCCGCAGCCCGGGGGATCCTGCGGGGTTGATTGATCCCATAGTCGGCACACTCGGGACACTGGAATACGATCACGGCGACGGCATCTCGATTACAGGCGCTGGTGCGGGCGGTGTTCGATCGTGCAGCGGCTGATTGCCCGCACAAGGAGCAGATCGCAGCGCCATTCTTCTTACCAGAGCAGCTATACTTTGGCTCTGGTAGTCTTTCAACTACGGATCCCGATGAGTGCCGTTTCCGAAATTATCGACAGTCCATTAACGGGGGACGCGCTGGGGCAGCGCTACCGGCAATTATGTGTCGATCCTGTGTTGGCCAAGTTCCCCGGCAAGATCGAATTGGATATTTGGGGACGAATCCTAATGAGTCCGGCCAGCAATTATCACGGCGTTATTCAGGGGCGTATCGTACAGCGGCTAGCGATCCTACCGGGCCAGGCCATGGTGGAATCTTCAGTGCTCACGCCCATCGGATTGCTCGTCGCTGATGTGGCCTGGGCGTCGGCGGAGTTCGTGCGCACACGGTTACACGAGACCCCATTTACCCAAGCACCTGAGCTATGTATCGAAATCACCTCGCCCTCGAACTCGATTAAGGAGCTTCGCGATAAAGTGGATGCCTATCTGGCTGCCGGTGCCCGGGAAGTCTGGATAGTCTACGCACAGACTCGGCGTATCGAGTATTTCGAGGCAGGCGGCGCGATACCTCGCTCGTGTTACGAGATCGAACTCGATGCACTATTCGACTAGAACCGGCTTGAAAGTTGCTGCGAGCACCCGACGATATCGTTCTCATTAGGTCGACGACACACCTTATCAAGGTCCGCCCACAACCTAAAAAAGTTAAAGAGATTCCTTGGTATATGTGCGTTAACGGCACCTCTCCTTTTTCGCTGGGGCTTCGGCTGTGACCGTGGTTTCTGGAATGACGCAGCGGCTGAGTTTGACACCTTTCGCGATTGCGCAGCTTAAGTAAGTGACATTCCACGGCGCGCCCAGATCAGACCCAACATGCCGGAGCCGAGCAGCCAACTCGCGCCTGGCAACGGCACCGGAGACACTACGAAATTCAACCGATACGGGTAAGGACCGCCACCGGCGAGCTCCTGTAGCCACACTGTGTAGTCGCCCGCCGGGATTGGGCGACTGAAACCGGAGGAGCCGGCGTTCGGCACGGCCATGTCGTCGAGAATGTCGCTCCCACGATCTTCAATGCCGAAGTGATCCCAACCAAGGAGCCCTGCTGCGCTGGAGGCATTCGCGAGCACAGGCATCGTCGCGCCCGCCGCAAGACCAATGAACGCGGTATTGCCGCCGACCGTGGTTTGGTTGCCGACCAGGATCTGGGACAACGCAAAGCCCTGTGGAACTCTGAGATGGATGTAATCAAGGTCTACCACGCCTGCCGTATTGCGGCCAAACTGACCCGTGAGGATATTGAAGCCGAAGCTGCCGTTGTTGCTCGCCGTGTAGTCGAGTACAAAATCAGTCGGTCCCAAGCGGGCGTTGGAGAAATCACCCACACCGCCGACCCCCATTTCGCTGAGCGTCGCGGCGTTAGATGCTGAGGCGTAGATCAACCCGCCGAACGCGGCCGCAAGCAACCGGACAACAGGCTGGTGTTTGGTGCAATGCATGGTGGAATCTCCTAATGCTTGAATTATTTCGGCTGCGGCCAGATCAGAGCGTAGGCGTTGACGGTTACGCCACGGCATGATTTCTCATTCGATATCACGACAACAGCGTGCCGTGCAAGTGAAGTAATCCCGAATCTCATTGTTGGCGTGGGTTACACGCTGCTGGGCGCGGCCGCCGTCACGTCTTGGTCACATAAACTTCAATCGGGTGTCACTTTCGCCCGGCACAATCCTGCGCATTGCATCGCTGACCTCGCTAATCACCGTGACTCAACCGTGAAAGCGATGACGCCGCTCTTAACGCGGGACGCTCAAGTCTGCATGTAGGTCTGACCATCAACCATCCACTCACGAACACGAA
>JANNPG010000555.1:0-1576 GCA_031399805.1 Betaproteobacteria bacterium
CCACTGCTCGAGTTCCTCAACCGCCACAGCCAGCGGCCGGAGTTTCAGATCCGCTTTCGCTGGCGCGCCGGGTCGCTCGCCTTCTGGGACAACCGCTCTACGCAGCACATCGCAGTAAACGACTATGCGGGCTACAGGCGAGTGATGGATCGGGTGACGGTCGCAGGCGACAAACCGTTCTTCAAACCGTAAACGCTACTCCGGCTTTATTCCTGCCTTGCGTATCACTTCCCCCCACCGCGGCGTATCCCGCCGGATCACGTCGGCGAATTCCTCGGGCGTGGTGCCGGTAGCAAGCAGCCCCATCTGCAGCATGCGCTCGCGCCCGTCGGGTGATTGAATTGCCTTGTTGATCTCGAAGCTCATGCGCTCGACGATGCTCTTGGGCGTATTCGCGGGCGCCATGATGCCGTTCCACCCGGCGATATCCAGCGGCTGACCTTGCTCGGCGAAGGTCTGCAGGTCCGCAAACGCCGGCCAGCGCTTGGGCCCGGTGACCGCGAGCGCAACAAGTTTTCCCGCGCGCACGTTCGGCCCCACGGCGGCTAGATCCTGGATCGCCATCTGCGCATGCCCGGCGATCACGTCCTGAACGGCCGGTCCCGCGCCCTTGTACGGCACGTGCACCATGTCGATCCCGGCCGAACCCTTCAGCATCTCGCCGTAAATGTGCGAAGTGGACCCGGTGCCGAACGAAGCAAAGCTCAGCTTGCCGGGCCGCGCCTTTGCGTAGGCAATGAATTCCGGCAGTGTCTTCACGTTCAGCGAAGCCGGCACGACCATCGCCAGCACCGACAGCCCGATCTGCGTGACCGGCGCGAAATCGCGCAGCCCGTCATAGGGCAGCTTGGCGTGCACGTGCGGATTGATCGAAATGTTCGAGACGTTCACGTACACGAAGGTGTAGCCGTCGGGCGGCGCGATCTTTACCGCTTCCAGCCCTACGATGCCCTGCGCACCGGCCTTGTTCTCGACGATCACCGATTGCCCGAGCGCAGAGCCGACGCGCTCGGCGAGAAAGCGCGATACGAGGTCGGTCTGTCCGCCGGGAGGATAAGGCGCAACCAGGCGCACCGGCTTGTCGGGCCAGTTCTGCGAGTGCACAGCGAAGGAAAGAAACAGCGAAAGAAATGCCAACAGCCGTACTGCAACCCTCATGACTCCTCCTTGTCGTTCTTTTTTATTGCCGAGGAGAGTCTAGCAGGAGGCGCCGTCGCCCCTGCGGCCGGGCCACCGGGGAAGCGTAGTGCTTGGGCCGGAGGGGGACCGCGGGGCGCTGGCGTAAAGAAACAATACTCCTGTGCGATGGCGTTTGCATGACATAAACCTGTCGTCGAACGAATTTCGCGTTGCGCGGCGCACCATCGGCGGACCATCGGCGCACTGTTTCTCGTTATCTTTCCTTCCGCTCTCGCGACTAGGATTCCGCAACGACAGGGGACAGCGAGGCAACGCGAAGCAGCACCCGCGCGCTCTCTCAGTCGGCCTTGATGTTCGCAGCCCTGATGACGGCGCCCCAGCGCGCGATCTCGCTCTTCAGGAAACGATCGGCCTCCTCGGGAGAGTTGCCGATTAC
>JANNPG010000556.1:0-8748 GCA_031399805.1 Betaproteobacteria bacterium
GTGGCGGTCGATGCAGCAGGTGTAAGTCGTGTCGCCGGGTCCCGGCGCTTCATCCGGTTGCGCCGGCGTCATCCAGCGCTGCGGCAGGTCGGCGAGTGTGGCCGGATCGCCCGCCGGCGGCATGCCGGGCCACGCGCGGTCCGCGTTGATCATGCCGCGCCGGTGCGCCGCGTACTGATCCGACAGCAGGCCCTTCATCGGCACCTTGATGAAGTTCGGGTCGCCGAAATGCTGATGGCGGTCGGCGAACGCGAGCTTCAGCGCTTCCGTCACCACGTGGATGTACTCGGGCGAGTTGTGCCCCAGCGCTGCGAGGTTATCGCCCTTCAGCATATTGAGCGCCATCGGCACCACCGGACCCTGCGACCACGGGCCGCAGGCGTGCACTTCGATACCGTGAAACTTCGCCTTCACCGTCGGCTCGAACTTGATGCTGAAATCGGCGAAATCCTCCATGCGCATCAAGCCGCCTTCGCGCTGGTGATACTTGACTATCGCGGCGGCAACGTCACCCTTGTAGAACGCATCGCGCGCAGCGCGCAGCGCGAGACGACGACCCTTGCGTTTGTTCGCTTTTTCCACGTCCGCCAGATACTGGAGCGTGCCGCCGAGATCGGCCTGCACGAACAATTCGCCCGGCACCGGCGGCCGGCCTTTCGGCAGAAATACTTTTTTGCTTGCCGGCCAGCGTTCATACGATGACTGGTTGGCATGAATGAATTCCGACATCAGCGGATACATCGGAAAGCCGTCGCGCGCGAAGCGGATCGCCGCCGATGCGACCTCGCCGAAGGTCAGCGTGCCGAAACGCTCGAGCGCGGTGATCCACGCGTCGGGCGCCGCCGGCACCACGCTGCGCAACACGCTCGCCGGGATCTTGCCGCCGTGAAATTTCTGGAAGTAATCGGGCGTGATCGACTTGGGCCACACGCCGAGGCCGTCGATGCAGTGGATTTCCTTTTTCTTCGCCAGATAGACAATCAACGGCGCAACACCGCCGAAATTCACCTTGTCCGTCTGCAACACGCCCATCGCAATCCCGGCGGCCACGCCCGCATCAACCGCATTGCCGCCGGCTTCGAGAATTGCAAATCCCGCGTGCGCCGCAAGGTAGTGCCCCGCCGCGATGACGTGGCGGGTGCCCATAATGGTCGGACGGTTTGCCATGCAGTTCTCCTGAATAAAGCGCCTAGCCGATATGCATTTCGATGGCGTTGAGCCAGCTTTCGCCGAGCACCTGCCTGATTGCCTGCTCGCTGTAACCGCGATCCAGCATGCCCTGCGTCAAATTGGGAGCTTGGCGGATATCCTCCAGCCCACGCGGATAGGACTGATTCAGAAAATCGTCCACGCTGCCGAAAATATCCGGCCGCAGCGTGCGGTTCCGGCGCGACTGCGGCAGCACCACGCCCGCGTCTTTGTAACCCTCGACGTAATCGAGACCGAGCCCGACGTGCTCCGCGCCCATCGTTTTTACGAGGTGGTCGAGATGATCGAGCATGTGCGCGAGCGTGGGGTCGGGATGATGCACCGCGCGCGGCAGCCCGCACAGCCCGATGACACCGCGTTTGGCGGCGACGACCTTCAGGACTTCATCCTTCTTGTTGCGATCGTTGGCGACCACCACGTACGCATTGGCGTGCGTGACGCAAGGACGGCGCGCGAGCTCCGCCGCCTCGAGCGAAGTTTGATGGCCGGAATGCGACACGTCGAGCAGCATCGGCAATTCGTTCACCGCGGCGATCAATTCCCTGCCGAGAAAACTCACGCCGGCATTGCGCCGCTCGCCGCAGCCGTCGCCAGCCAGGTTGGCAAACGTGTAGCACAGGCCGAGGATGCGAAATCCCAGCCGGTGCATGATGCCGATGCGCTTCAGATCGTTGCCGATCATGTCGGCGGCCTGCGTGATCAACATCATCGCGACCTTGCCCTGCGCCCTGGCGGCGCGAAAATCGGCGGCGCGCGTGGCGAGCACCAGATGCGGGCTTTTTTCGATCTTCTCCAGCGCAGTTTCCGTGCGCTGCAAAGTCGCGTCCCACGTCGCATCGGATACGACACTCAAAAGCGCACCGCTGATCCCGCCTTCAATCAGACTCGCGGTGTACGGCTCGTCCAGCGTGTAATACGGCGTCAGCCCGTCGAGCACCAGCGCCTGTGCGTGCAACGCGCGCGCCTGTTGTGATATGCCTGCATATTTTTCGGACATCGAATTGCCTTTCACCTATTGGGGCTCGATGCGCGCCGCCTTGGCGAGTCTTTCCCATTTGGCGAACTCGCTGGCCATATAGGCGCCGAGTTGCGACGCGTTAAGCGGCAGCAATTCGAAGCCTAACGGTGCAAGCCGGGCGCGAAAATCGGGCACCGCGGTCACTGCCAGCACTTCCTTGCTCAACATATCGACAATTTCGCGCGGCACGCCGCGCGGGCCGACCACGCCCTGCCACGAGCGGATTTCGACAAAATCGCCCACCGATTCCTTCAACGTCGGCACATCGGGCAGTTCGGGCGAGCGCTTGTCGGTCGTCATCGCCAATGCGCGGATCTTGCCTGAGGCGATATGCGTTGCCGCGGTCGCGAAATCCGAGCAGATCGACGTAATTTGTCCGGCGATGAGCTCGGTCACCGCCTGCGGGCTGCTCTTGTACGAAACCTGCGCGAGATCGATGCCGGTCTTGAGCTTCAGGGTTTCCATGCAGATCGTCGCGGTGCCGCTCGGCGTTCCGTACGTGAGTTGTCCGGGGCGCGCTTTCGCGAACGCAATCAGTTCGCGCACGCTCTTCACGGGCAGCGATGGGTGCACCACGATCACAAACGGCACCCCGCCGACGCCCGCGATCGGCGTGAAATCTTTGAGGCCGTCATAGGTCACGCCTTTCATCATCAAGGCCGCTTGCGAATGCGAGCTGGTGGTCGCCATCATCAGCGTGTAACCGTCGGGGGCGGCTTTCGCCACGTAATCCGCGGCGATCGCGCCGTTGGCACCCGCGCGATTTTCCACCACGAACGTCGCTTTCATTCGCTCGGACAAGCCTTGCGCAAGCACGCGCGCGACGATATCGGTAGCACTCCCCGCCGCAAACGGCACCACCAGCCGCACCGGCTTTTGCGGATAGCCCTGCGCCAGCGCGCCCACCGCCCACACCAATGGAATCAATACAATCAACAAGCGGCACATCGTGCTATCTCCCGATAATGAATACGTCTAAAAAACACCACACCGACCAGCAACCGCCGATAAACGCCGATTGACGCCGATACAAATCCAGAGCCGCCCCCGAAACACCGCCAAATCTCTTGAACTTATCTGCGTTCATCGGCGTTCATCGGCGGTTCCAAACAGTTTTTTAAAACCCCTTCCTAAGCAACCGTCGCGGCGACTTCGCCGCAGGTCATGAAGCGCGCGCGCGGCTGGTTGCGGAAGTAGCCGGTAAGCCGGTCGAGCATCGCCAGCCGTCCCGGATGCGCGATCAACTGCACGTGCAGCGTCAGGTGGAAATACGCGCCGGGCCACTGGTAAGCGCCGTCGAATTCCTCGCGCCACAACTCTTCGACTTCGCGCGCGGTGCGGATCACGCGGCCTATCTGCCCGCCGTACATGAAGTAAGGCGCGTCGGCGAGATGCCACTGCACGGGCAACTCGACCAGCGGCAGCGGCTTGCCATCCCGCACGTGGCGGTACGGCCGCACGCGGTCGAAAAAATTGGCTGAGGTCGTGATCCCCGCCTCCAGCAGGTAATCGAGCGTGCGATCCGACCATTCCCACGACGGCGAGCGCCACACGAGCGGCTTTTCGCCCGTAATGTTCGACAGCGACTGCATGCCGCGCACGAGTTCGGACTTTTCCTCTGCCGCCGACAACGTGGCCGGCGGCTTGTGGCCGTGCCCGTGGCTCGCGAGTTCGTGGCCGCGGCGGTGGATCTCGCGGATCGCGTCGGGATAACGGTCGGCCGTGATGCCGGGCACGAAGAACGTCGCCTTCACCGCGTGGCGGTCGAGGAGATCAAGCAGTGGTGCCAATCCTTCGCGGATTTCGTAGGCGCCGTGCGACAGCAGCACCGGGCGCTGCGCGTTCTCGGGCGCCTTGCCCAGCCAGATCGCCTCGGCGTCGAGGCAGATGCCGTAGATGACGGGGAAAGCGCCGTCCATATGAGTGCCTAACATGGTGAAACGCGTGATGCGCTGTCACGATTTTGGCTCAGGACGCGAAGCAAGACACGCGACTTAGTCATTCTAAGTAAGTGGCTTGCGACAATGTTATGAGCCAAAACTCGTGCCAGCCCGAAGGGTTGCAGCCAGAATCGGCGATGGCCGCGTTGCTCGTCTTGGCAATAGAATGACTATTGCCTTCACCGGGCGCCTTGCCCTCACCAATTCTGGCTGCAACGCACACGTGTTTCACCATGTTAGGCACTCCTAGTCCGCTTTTGCCCCGGCGATCCTGACGACCTTCGCCATGCGCTCGAAATCGACGGCGAGCATCTTGTTCATCTCTCCGGGCGTCATCGCGCGGGTCTCGATACCCTGCTTGGCAAGACGCTCCGCCACCTCCGGGTTGCGCAATAGTTTGCCGACCTCGGCATTCATGCGCTCCACGATCTCGCGCGGCGTGGCGACGGGTGCCAGCAGCCCCAGCCAGCTGTCGAACTCGTAGCCGCGCAGGCCGCTTTCCGCAAGCGTCGGCAGGTCGGGCAGGAACTTGCTGCGCGCCGCGGTGGTGACCCCCAAGAGGCGCACGCGGCTGTCGTTCGCATACGGCATGACCGCGATATTTGCGCCGATCATCGCGGCTCCGCGGCCCGCCATGACTTCGAGCACCGCGTCGCCCGTGCTCTTGTACGGCACATGCAGCATGTCAATGCCCGCCATGTTCACCAGGAGCGCCATCGACAGGTGCGTAGCACTCCCCTTGCCCGCGGACGGAAACACCATGCCGGGCTTGGCTTTTGCAAGCTGGATGAACTCGCCGACGTTCTTCGCGGGCACGGATGCCGGCACCATCATGATGTATCCGGTGATGCCGACCGAGGCCACCGCCGTGAAGTCCTTCTGCGGATCGTAGGCGAGGTTCGAATACACCGAACCGTTGATGTTGTGGCTGTTGGCCGCAATCAGGAACGTGTAGCCGTCCGCCGGGCCCTTGGCGACCGCCACGGTGCCGACGGTGCCGCCAGCGCCCGGCCGCGACTCGATAACGATCGACTGGCCGAGTGCCGCCGACAGTTCGTTTTGCATGGCGCGCATCATGGTGTCGAGTACCGACCCGGCGCCGAACGGAGCGACCAGCCGCACCGGTTTGGCAGGCCACGCCTGCGCAACCGCCGGCGTCGGGACCAGCGCGGCGAACGTCAGCACGACAACGAGCCCGCGAATGAATATGGAATCCGTCAGCATCATCATAACTATCACCCCACCAGTGTCTTGAACGTGCGCAACCAGTTGCCGCCCATGATGCCGGCGATCTCGTCTTCGGTGTACTTGCGGTCGAAAAGCGTCTGCGTCAGATTCGGCAACTCGCGGATCTGCGTGAGTCCCTCCGGATAACTGAGCGTCAGAAACTCGTCCACCGTGCCAAACACGTCCGGTCGCAGCGTGCGCCAGCGCTTCGATGCCGGCAGGATTACGCCCGACGCTTTGTAGGCCGCGACGAAATCGCAGCCGAAGCCGACGTTCTGCGGCCCGATCAGCTTCGCGTAGTAGTCGATATGGTCGACGATGTGATTAAGCGTCGCATTCTGCGGCCACACGGTTTTCGCCAGTCCGCACACGCCGAACATGCCGCCTTTCGCCACGATGGCCAAAGCGGTTTCGTCGGTGGTGTTGCGGTCGTTCGGATTCAACCCGTAGGCATTCGAATGCGTGCATACCGGCGCACGCGCAAGCACTACCGCTTCGGCCCGCGTGCGGTGCCCGCAATGCGACAGGTCGAGCCACATCGGCAGCCGGTTGACGATGTCTATGAGTTCGCGCCCGAGGAACGACACCCCGGCATCGCGGCGCTCACCGCAACCGTCGGCGTGCAGCGTGCCGCCGGTGTAGGCGAGCCCGCAGATGCGCAGACCGAGCCGGTACAGGAGTTCAACGCGATAGAGTTCTTTTTCGATGAACGACGAGCCCTGCGTGCCGATCACGATCGCGAGCTTGCCCTGCGCTTTTGCGTCCACGATGTCTTGCGCGCACAAAGCGAGCTTGAGCAGCGGGCTCCTGTCGATTTTCTGCAAGCCCTGCTCGAAATTGCGCAACACCGTTTCCCAGTCATCCTCGGTGCCGAACGTCGCGTTCACGACGTTGACGCCGCCGTCGAGCGACTGCTGCGCGTAAAATTCATCAAGGATGTAATACAGCGACAGACAATCCCATACCAGCGTCTGCCCGTGAAATTTTTTCGCCGCCTCACCCGCAAACACTTGCGGTTCGGGTTGCGCAATCTTGCTCATCTATTTCCTCTCACTGTGGGCCGTATGCTTAATCGGAGAGTCCTTAAAGCGCGCGTCATTGCGGACCGACGCCGATCCGCGCAAACAGCGTTTTCCACTTCTGACCGCTCGCGCGCAGATACGCGGCATATTCCGCGGGCGTGCTGCCGACCAGATCGACGCCCAGTGTCAGCATCTTGTCGCGAAATTCCGGCGTCGCGAGCACCGCCACAATTTCGCGATGCAGCTTGTCGACGATCGCTTTCGGCGTCTGCGCGGGCACCATCACCCCGTAGACACCGGTTGCGGCGTCATAGCCCGGCAACGTTTCGGCCACGGTCGGAATATCGGGCGCGATCGACGCGCGCTTGGGCCCGGTCACCGCCAGCGGCCTGATGCGTCCCGACTTCATCAGCGGTAGCGCCGACACCAGGCTCGGCGGATAAATCGGGATCTCCCCGCTGATGAGATCGGTTACGGCTTGCGACGTGCTCTTGTACGGAATCTCCTGCAAGTCGACACCTGCCATCGATTTCAGGAGTTCGAGCGTCAGAAACGCCGAACTGCCGCGCCCCGACGAGCCATAGCGCATTTGCCCGGGCCGCGCCTTGGCGAGCGTGATCAGGTCCTTGATCGAGGTCGCCTCGACTTTCGGATTCACGCAGATTACGTTTTGTGTCAGCACCACCAAACTCACCGGCGCCAGGTCCTTGGGGTCGAACGGCAGTTCCTTGTAGAGCAGCGGGCTCACGACCAGACTCAGTGTGCCAATCAAAAGCGTATGGCCGTCGGGGTTTGCGCGCGCGACAATGCCGTTGGCGATCCCGCTGTTCGCACCTTCGCGGTTTTCGACGACCACCTGCTGGCCGAATCTTGCAGTGAGCGCCTGCGCAAGCGCACGCGCCGTGATGTCGGTGGTCGTCCCCGGCGTGAAACCGACCACGATGCGCACCGGCTTCGTCGGAAAATCCCGCGCGCCGGCCTGCGCCAGCGTCGCCAGCGGGTACCACCACGCGCAAATCAATAACGTTCCTGCCGCCAGCCGCTTCATCATTTTCCCGTGTTGATAATGTGACGAATCCGCATTCTAACGTGTCATCGGCATCTTCGCAGCGCGGCGCAACCCGGCACGAGCGTGTAGAATAAAAGCAGGACTGAGAATCGAGGACTGAGGACTGGGTAAAGTCAAATGCCTAGATCGTCAGTCTTAAATCTTCAATCCTTAGTCCTCGATCCTCAGTCCTCAATCCTGCACTTTCATGCGCTATTCTCTGTTCTCCCTCGCCCGCAATGCGCTCAGCCATCACGAGCACTGGCCGCGGGCGTGGCGCAGCCCCGAACCGCGCGCCGACTACGACGTCGTCATCATCGGCGGCGGCGGGCACGGGCTCGCGACCGCGTACTATCTCGCGAAAAACCACGGAATTACGAATGTTGCCGTCCTCGAAAAAAGCTGGCTGGGCGGCGGCAATACGGGCCGCAATACGACCATCGTGCGCTCGAACTACTACCTCGAACCCAACGCGCATTTCTACGAGCATTCGCTGAAGCTGTGGGAAGGCCTGTCGGCCGACCTCAACTTCAACGTGATGTTCAGCCAGCGCGGCGTGCTCAATCTTGCGCACAGTTATGCCGATCTCGACACCTACGCGCGCCGCGGCAACGCCATGCGCCTCAATGGCATTGACGCCGAGTTGCTTATGCGCGAAGAGGTCGCGGCGCTGGTGCCGCCGCTGGATTGCTCGCCGCGCGCGCGCTTTCCCGTCATGGGCGGCTTATTGCAGCGGCGCGGCGGCGTCGCGCGCCACGACGCGGTCGCCTGGGGCTATGCGCGCGGCGCCGATGCGCGCGGCGTCGACATCATCCAGCAATGTGAAGTCACGGGACTCAAACGCGAGGGCAATCGCATCACGGCGATCGAAACCACGCGCGGCACCCTGCGCACGAAAAAAATCGGCCTCGCGGTCGCCGGCCATTCAGGCCAGGTCGCCGCGCTCGCCGGCCTCAAGCTGCCGATCGAAACGCACGTGCTGCAGGCGCTGGTTTCCGAGCCGGTCAAACCGGTGCTCGACACGGTGGTGACCTCGGGTGCGGTGCATTTTTACATCAGCCAGTCCGACAAAGGCGAACTCGTGCTGGGCGGCGACATTGACGGCTACAACTCGTACGGCCAGCGCAGCAACCTGCCGGCGCTCGAACACGTCGTGCAATCGATGCTTGCGCTGTTTCCCTCGTTCAGCCGCCTGCGCATGATGCGCACGTGGGGCGGCGTCATGGACATGAGCATGGACGGCAGCCCGATCATCGGCAAATCGCCACTCGCCAATCTTTACCT
>JANNPG010000567.1:0-4698 GCA_031399805.1 Betaproteobacteria bacterium
GATCGTGCCGGCCGCCCCGCCGCGGTTGTCAATCACAAACTGCTCGCCGGTCTGTTCCGACAGTTTCTGGAACACGACGCGCCCCACAATATCGTTCGAGCCGCCCGGCGGCCACGGTATCAGCACGCGCACGGTTTTTGCCGGATAGGCCTGGGCGGCGGCTAATCCGGCGCTCAGCAAGACCGCGGCCATGACGGACGCGACAGAACCACTCAGCAATCTCATGGCATTCCTCCTCTTTGCGTTATTTGCGGTGAAGCTTTTGAGTTTTTGCCTTATTCCTGCGGACACCGCACATTATCGGGAGAAACCGCCGCCGGTTCAACCCGCCCTGCGCGCACGCAAAGCAGATAAAATCACCCTCACCATAACACGCATTGCGTGTTGCCACTTAGAGTGCCTAACATAATGAAACGCACACGTGTTTCATTATGTTAGGCACACTTAAGGAGAATAGACAATGTCGCTTCCGCTCGAAGGGGTGAAAGTTCTGGACTTCACCGCCATCATGGCCGGCCCTTATTGCACGCTGATGATGGCGGACATGGGTGCGGACGTGACCAAGGTCGAAACCTTTCCCGAAGGCGATGGCTCGCGCCGTTTCGAGCCCAAGGTCAACGACGAGAGCTACTGCTTCGCGGTGCTCAACCGCAACAAGAAAAGTATCGCGCTCGACATGAAGCAGGCGCAGGGCAAGGATGTTTTCATGCGCCTCGCGGCGAAGACCGACATCCTCGTCGAAAACTTCCGGCCGGGCGTCACCCAAAAACTCGGCATCGACTACGAGGCGATCAGAAAAATCAATCCGGGCGTTATCTACGCGTCAATCTCCGGCTTCGGCCAGACCGGCCCGTACGGCAAAAAGGGCGGCTTCGACATCATCGCGCAGGGCATGAGCGGCATCATGCGCATGACCGGCGAGCCCAACGGCCGCCCGGCGAAAGTGGGCATCGCGATGAACGATATCGCCGCCGGCACGACCGCGCTCTACGCGATCCTCGGTTCCTACATCAAGAAATTGAAAACCGGCGAAGGCATCTATCTTGAAACTTCCCTGCTCGAAGCGGGGCTCGCGTGGACATTCTGGGAATTCGGCGCGTACTTCGGTTCCGGCGAACTGCCGCTGGCGAACGGCACGCGCCACCGGCGCTCCACGCCGTACCAGGCGTACAAGACGCAGGATGGCTATGTGACCGTCGGCGGCAACAACGACAAGTTATGGACCAATTTCTGCGCGCAAGTGCTCGGCAAACCCGAACTGTTGAAGGACGCGCGCTTCAATCCGCTGGCGGCGCGGCTGAAGAACATCGACGCGCTGCAGGACGAAATCGAGAAAGTCTTCATGACCGCACCGACCGCGCACTGGGTGGCGAAGCTCGACGCCGCGGCGGTGCCCGCGGGCCCCGTCTACACCTACGATCAGGCGCTCACCGACCCGCATATCGTCGCGCGCAACATGGTGACCGAGATCGACCATCCGAAGATCGGCCGCATGAAGAACATGGGGTCTCCGGTAAAAACCAGCGCCGAGTTTACCAAGACGCGCATGCCCGCACCGTGGCTGGGCCAGCACTCGGACGAGGTGCTGAAGAGTATCGGCTACAAAGACGATGAGATCGCCGCGCTGCATGCGCAAGGCGTGATCTATGACAAGTACCCCGCAAAAACCCCGGCATAGATATTGAATATTCGCTTCACCGGGCGCCTTGCCATCACCAATTCTGGCTGCAACGCACACGTGTTTCATGCTGTTACGGACTCTTAACTACTTAACGGAAGCGTCCGGCCCCTTGCTACCGGAAGCGTCCGGCCCCTTGCTACCGGCGGCGTCCGGCCCCTTGCTGTCCGCACCTTGCGCTTCCTTGTCGACCACGCCTTCGAACACGCCGGCGAGAGCGCACTCGGGTTTCTTGCTGAACACCTCGACGGTGGCGTTAAGCTCGCCGTACATGCCGCAATATCTCAGGCGTTCGACGTCCGCGAATTTGATCAGCGCGTGGCCGGGCTGGTATTCGAGCTGCGCGCTGCCGGTCAACAACTTGATGGCCGCGTTGCCGCTGTTTGCATCGTCGTCCTGCCACTTGGTAAACGCATCGCCGCGCTGCGCATGAATCGAGCACACACGCGTGCCAAGCCGGCTGTAGAACGCGAATTCCATCACGCGCCCTTTTACCGCCATCACGATGAGCCGCGCCTGCTCGTCGTTCGGCCCGGTGCTGCACGAGAGCTTTTCCAGCAAGGGCGCTTTCGCGGCCTTCGGTGCAGCCGGCGCCTTCGACGCTTTGTTTGCCGTATCCGCCGCCACCGCCACCGTGGTCAGCGCCAGCAGACATGCCGCTATTGCGGTCGCACGCATTTTCCTGCTTCCTTCCCGATTTCAGTTCGCCGTCATGCCGGCGTCCTTGATGACCCTGGCCCACTTGTCGAATTCGGACTTCTGGTAGGCGCCGAATTCCTGCGGTGTGCTGGTGCGCACTTCGAGCCCCTGCGTGAACAGCAACTGCTTCACGTCGGCGGACATTAGTGCGCGCCCGATTTCGGTATTGAGCCGGTCGATGATCGCGCGCGGCGTGCCCGCGGTTGTAACCACGCCGTACCAGTTGTCCGCCTCGTAACCCGGCAGCCCCGATTCGGCGAGCGTCGGCAGCTCCGGCATCACGGCCGAACGCCGCATTGTCGTGACCGCCAGCGCGCGGATCTTGCCGGCCTTGACCTGCTGCACCGAGGTGGGCGCGGAGGCGAATACGAGCTGCACCTGCCCCGCGATCAGGTCGATCATCGCGGGTGCGCCGCCTTTGTACGGCACGTGCACCATGTCGGTCTTCGTCATGGTCTTGAAAAGCTCCGCCGCGAGGTGGCCCGCGTTGCCCGCGCCCGACGAGCCATAGGAGAGCTTGCCCGGCTGCGCACGCAACAACGCGATCAACTCCTGCACCGATTTTGCCGGCACCGAGGGATTGACGACGAGCAGGTTGCTCTGCGAAGTTGCAAAAGTGACCGGCGCGAGATCGCGCAGCGGATGGTAGTTAAGCCCCTTGTAGAGGTTGGTGTTGACCGCCAGCCCGCCGAGCGAGGCGACCAGAATGGTATGGCCATCGGGCGGCGCGTGCGCGGTGATCTCCGACGCGAGACTGCCGGCGGCGCCGGCGCGGTTGTCGACAATCACCTGGTAACCGAACACCGCGGCAAGCTTGGGCGACAACGCGCGCGCGACGACGTCCAGCCCGCCGCCCGCGGAGTTCGCCGCGATAAAGCGAATCGGCTTGGTCGGATAATTCACCTGCGCGGCGACCACCGACCCCGACAGCTGCATTGCGGCCAGCGCACCGAGCGCAAACCCCGCTGACAATATCGTTCCCATCACGACTCCTCCGGGCGCTGCCCGCAAAATATTGACGCCTGCTACCGTGTCGATCATTCGAGCTTGATACCAGCATCCTTGACAACCTTGGCCCACTTCGCAATTTCAGCTTTCACGAAGTCACCCCAGTCCTTCGGTGTGCTGGTCTGTATTTCAACCCCGGCAACCGCCAGCTTTTCGATCACGTCCGGCAACTTGAGAATACGCACCACCTCCGCATTGAGCTTGGCGACGACCGCGGGCGGCGTTTTTGCCGTCGTGAATAACCCCTGCCAATCAAGCACTGAGAAGCCGGGAATCCCGGCTTCGGAAACTGTCGGCACGTCTGGCGCCGCCGGCGAACGCTTGGGCGCCGTGACGGCCAGCGCGCGCAGCTTACCACCGCGGACGAAACCAATGGAAGACGGCATGCTCGCGAAGCTGCCCGAAATCTGTCCGCCGACGAGGTCGGCCATGGCCGGGCCGCCGCCTTTGTACGGCACATGCACGATATTCACGTTGGCCAGTATTTTAAAGAGTTCAACCGCCATGTGCGGCGCGCCGCCGGTGCCGCTCGAGCCGAACGTCAGCTTGCCCGGCTGCGCTTTGGCGAGCGCAATCAATTCTTTCACGTTGGTCGCCACAACGCTCGGATGCACCACCAACAGGTTGGTGACGTTGCCGGTATACGTGACCGGCGCGAATTCGGTGACGATGTCGTACGGCATCTTGTAGAGGCTCGCGTTGATCGCCATCGGCCCGATGCTGGAGAGGAGCAGGCTGTAGCCGTCGGGATTTGCTTTGGCGACGAGGTCGGCGCCTATCATGCCGTTGGCCCCCGGACGGTTGTCGATCACCACCTGCTGCCCCCACGCCTCGGCCATCTTCTGGCCGACCACGCGCGCCACCAGATCGGTGCTGCCACCCGGCGCGAAGCCGAGGATCATGCGGATCGGCCGTGCGGGATAATCCTGCGCGAAGGTTGCGGCGCTCGCGCACATGAGCGCTGCGACGGCCACCAGCTTGCGACTGATTTTCATGCGTATATTCCTCGCTTGATCGGGTAGAATTCTGAAAGCGGGAATCAGGAGTCAGGATTCGGGATTCAGTGCAATACTGATTTAATCCTGAATCCTGGTTCCCGAATCCTGAATCCTCGGTCCTGCACTCCGGGCCATTATAGCAACGGTTTATCGCGTGTTTCATTATGTTACGGCCTCTAAGAGCGCATTTCAAAATAAAGGTAGCGCAGGCGACTCGCCTGCATTCGTTAACGGAGCAGGCGAGGTCGCCTGCGCTACGCCACGGAGGAAGTCCCCTTGGGGGGCGAGAGCGTGTCCATAGCACCGGGGGTATTT
>JANNPG010000579.1:0-2642 GCA_031399805.1 Betaproteobacteria bacterium
CTCGGCGACGTCTATGATGCGCTCACCTCAATCCGGCCCTACAAGCAGGCGTGGCAACCGGACCAGGCTTTTGCCTGGATGCGCGAACAATCCGGCCGCCATTTCGATCCGGAACTGGTTGAAGTGCTGGTACGATCGCACGCGGAAGTTCTCGCCATATCCGCCCAATTCTCGGACGAGGGCGCGCCGTTGAAAACAGTAACGCGCTGAGGAGCGCTGTCAGTGACTCTTGTAAGCTGGATCAAAACACGGCTCGCTAACCGCGCCGACACCGAACTCGAGCAGGCGCTGCTGCGACTGCTGATAGCAATCGGGTTATTCGTTTACCTGCTTCCGGACGTAATCAAGCACGCCGCCAACTTGGTTTACGCCTCCCAGGCATATTTAATGGTGATGGCGACGTTTTTAGCGGCAGCGTTAGGGATCGTCGCCTGCATTGTCGTCTGGCCCCATCCGTCGCCGGCGCGACGCGTGATTGGGAATGCGCTCGACGTCATCACCA
Source organism: Betaproteobacteria bacterium (assembly GCA_031399805.1). Taxonomy (GTDB): domain Bacteria; phylum Pseudomonadota; class Gammaproteobacteria; order Burkholderiales; family SG8-41; genus PALSA-1004. The sequence continues at coordinate 503 of JANNPG010000579.1, forward strand.
TTACCTTCTTCATGGCCGTTGGGGACAAGTATACGGCCCCACTGTTCCTCATCTACCTGTGGGTCACGTTTGGCTGTGGCTTCCGCTTCGGTCCCAAGTATCTCTTGATCTCGCTGACATTGAGTATCGCGGGTTTTATTACTGTTATTAGCGTTAGCGATTATTGGTCTCGTAACACCACGCTCGGAGTCGAGATCTTGCTCGGAATGGTACTGCTCTCGCTCTATGTCCTCATGTTGGTCAAACGCCTGTACGAAGCCCTGGACCGCGCAGCCGCGGCAAACCAGGCAAAACGAACGTTCGTCTCGTCGGTATCCCACGAACTGCGCACGCCGCTCAACGCGATCATCGGCATGAACGACCTGCTGCGCGCCACGCCGCTCAACGCCGAGCAGGCAGAGATTGCAAGCACCATGCACGGCGCATCGCGCGTCATGCTCTCGCTGATTGAAGACGTGCTCGATTTCTCCAAGATCGAGGCCGGCAAGCTCACCATTAAGACCATCGACTTCGATCTGCACGCATTGATCCAGAGCACCCTCACTATTTTCTCGCGGCAGGCGGCGATGAAGGGATTGAAGCTGGGGGTCTTCGTGATGCCCGAGGTCACACCCACCCTGCGCGGTGACGCCCACCATTTGCAGCAGGTGCTCGTTAACCTCATCGGCAATGCGGTCAAGTTTACCGAGCGGGGTGAAGTCCGGTTGGCCGTATCCGCACTTATCGACGGTCAGCAATCGGTGCGGCTCAGATTTGCGGTGCGCGATACCGGCGTCGGAATTCCGCAGGCGGACCAGGCACGCATTTTTGAATCATTTGCGCAGGCCGAAACGCCGAGCAATCGCAAGCATCGCGGCACCGGGCTCGGCACAACCATCGCGAAGCAACTGGTGGAATTGATGGGCGGCACGATCGGGTTGGAAAGCGCGCCCGGCGCGGGCAGCACGTTCTGGTTCGATCTGCCGTTTGCGAAGCAGGACGCGACCATCGCGGAAACCCCGGCGCGCTTCAAGGAAATCCGTGCCCTTCTGGTCGAGTTCCCGGATGAAGCACGGGATTCACTTGCGGCCGACCTGCGGCAATGGGAGATTGCATCGACCAGCGCCGGGAACCTCACCATCGCCGCCGCGCGGCTGAGCGAAGCCACGGCACTGGGGCGCCCGTACCACGTTGCGCTCGTCTACGCCGACAGCACGCGCGCCGATATTCCCCGCGCCGCAACCGAATTACGCGCTCACAATGGCAAATCGCTTTCGCTTATCCTGTGCGCGCCGCGCAATGCGGCGTCACAGTGGGGCGCGCGCATGCCGGCAGAATTCGCCTCCGTGATCGGATTGCCCTCCGAAAAGCGCCTGCTCTATAACGCACTGCACGCAGTTCTGGCCGGCGAGGAACCCGCGGCTGGAGTCACGTCGCTCAGCGCCTACTATCAGAGTAAAGAGCCGACCAAATCCTACAACATTCTGGTGGCCGACGACGACCAGATCAACCGCACCGTGATCGCCAAGCAACTGGAGATGGCCGGACACAACGTGAAACTGGTTGCCGATGGCGAACAGGCGTTAGATGCAATGGATGGAGCTGATTACGATGTGGTGATCCTCGACTCGCACATGCCGGTAATGACCGGACTCGAGGCGACGCGCTTGATCCGTGTGATGCAGGCCGGCCGTGCCGGTGTACCCATTATCATGTTCTCGGCGGACGCGACTCCCGAAGCCATCCAGGAGGCCACAGACGCCGGGGTCAGCATATTCCTTCCGAAGCCGGTAGAGGCGCGCAAGCTGTATGCTGCGATCGAACAACTCGTTGATAAGCGCTCCAAGGAAACGACGAAGGTGGTGCAGATATTTGCGCCGCCGCAACCGGCACGGGCGCAACTGCTTAATACCAACACGCTACGCGATCTGGAGCGCATGAGCCAAGACCCGCAGTTCGTGCAACACCTGGTGGAACTGTTCGGCGAGGACAGCTCACAACTGCTGCTGAAGATCGAGGAAACGCTCTCGCACCATCGTCACGAAGAATTCAGGGCGCACGTTCATGCACTCAGAGGCTCGGCGCTCAACCTCGGCGCCGAACGCTTGTTCGTGCATTGCACCGGAACCGGCGCGCTTAACTACCGCGAGCTCGAGGCCTC
>JANNPG010000585.1:0-3097 GCA_031399805.1 Betaproteobacteria bacterium
GTGCGAATTCGCGTACGCGCGCCGTCCGGCTGCGGTGTCGGCGAGGTCAAAGCGGCAATCGAACACGATCCAGTCCGGATTGTCGAGATGCCCGGCGAGGTCGTGTACTGTAACAAGGGTGGTGAACATCAGGATTCAGGATTCGGGATTCGGGATTCAGAAAAAGTCGGACTCGATGATTTGCCGCACTGGTTTTCGCTGAATCCCGAATCCCGACTCCTTACTCCTGCAATTTCAGTTCGCGCCGCAGGAACTCATGGAAGTGCAGCAGGCCATCTTCCATCGGCGATTGGTACGGGCCGGCGTCACTGACGCCCTGCCGGTAAAGCGCACGACGTCCTGCGGTCATGCGCGCGCATATCTCGGCGTCCTCGACCGCGGTCTCGGCATAGGCCGCCTGCCCGGCGGCGATGAATTCGCGCTCGAAGAGCACGATGTCCTCGGGATAATAAAACTCAATCACGTTGCTGCACGCTTCCGGTCCGCGTGGCACGATACTGCTCACGACCAGTACGTGCGGGTACCACTCGACCATCACGTTGGGGTAATAGGTGAGCCAGATCGCGCCATGCGGGGGCTCGCGCCCTTCGTTGTAGCGCAGCACGACTGCATGCCATTTTTCATACACCGGCGTGCCCGGCCGCGCCAGGCTTTTTTTGACCCCGCAGGTCTGCACGCTGTGCCAGTCGCCGAATTCCCAGTGCAGATCGTCGATCGAAACGAAATTTCCGAGACCGGGATGGAACGGCACGACGTGATAGTCCTCGAGATAAACCTCGATAAAGGTTTTCCAGTTGCACGCGTATTCGTCGATCTGGACGCGATCAAGCCTGTAGCCCGAGAAATCGAGATCGCGCTTGACGCCGAGCGCGGCAAGATCGCGCGCGACGTCGCGATTGCTGTCGAACAGCAGCCCGTTCCAGTTCTGCAGCGGCGTGCGCGCGAGGTCCAGACAGGGGTTGCCCGGGAAATGCGGCGCGCCGAGGAGCTTGCCGTCGAGCCCATAGGTCCAGCGGTGGATTGGACACACTATGCTCGCGCGCGTGTTGCCGCGGCCTTTGAGCATGATCGCCTGGCGGTGGCGGCAGACATTGCTCAAGAGTTCGACGCCGTGGGCGTTGCGTACCAGCGATTTGGCATTGTCGAGACGCTCAAGCGTGTGGAAGTCACCGACATTGGGCGCCATCAATTCGTGGCCTACGTATCCCGGGCCGCGTGGAAACAGCGCGCGTTGCTCGAGCGCATAGACCTGCGGATCGAAATACCAGTGGACAGGAAGTTGCGGGGAGGTGCGACTGAGCGCTTGTTGGCCGGCCAAGTCTGACATGCAGCGTAGTCTCTAAACTGGAAGTTGAAGAATTCGCGACAGACGCATTAAAACCATTTATTAACAAGCCCTTACAAAGCACGGCCATTGTCCCTTTATTCCTGGAAAAAGGCAATCCATTCGTTGTGTGCGGGAGGCTTATGTATTTGTTTTCAAGAGGTAATATTTTTGGTCCGGGTCATTCAGAGCGCCGAAAAACGAGCCATCGTGCGGGCGGCGCGAACCGCTGTGACCTGGCGGCAGGGCGCGGGTTCCGCGTGCCCTGCGCTAACTTATCAATGCCGGTGCGGCGTCGCGAGCGCGTCGTCCAGATCGCGTATCAGGCCGCTTGCCTGCAGGCGCGCAAAATCCGCGGGACGATCGACGTCCCATGACGGCGGCAACTCGTGCCAGCGCCACTTGAGCGCAGCGAGCCGCGCGCGCGTCGCCGTCATGACTTGAGCACCGCCCCATGCCATGTCGCTGAACAGCCGTGCGTCCCACCAATTGAGTCCGATCAGCACGTAACCGCCGTCTTCGGCGGGGATCAACACCGCGTCGTGATGCCGGTCGAGCGTGCCGGCCGCGGCGCGCAAATCGTCCGCCGTCAGCGCGGGACAATCGGTGCCGATGATAATCACGCGTGCCGCTGCCGCGAGCGTTGCCGCCGCCGCATGCTGCATGCGCGCGCCGAGGTCGCCGTCGCACTGGCTGACGGCGTCGACGCCGTGGCGTTGCGTGCTGTGCGTGAGCAGCGGATGTTGCGCCGAGGGCGCGCACCACAATTCGACGCGGCCGACGCCGGCCGCCAGCGCCGTTTCGAGCGCGCGATCGATCAACAGGCGCTGCAGCGCTGCCGCGCGCTCCGCGCCCAGCAGCGGGATCAGCCGCGTCTTGGCCGCACCCGGCTCGGGCGCGCGGGCGAATACGATGATGCTGGTGTCAGTCACGGCAGCGGGCGCCGTCATACTGCGCGGCGAGATCGGCGGGCTCGGCGCCGAAAAAATAGGCCAGCCGCAGCCGCCACATCAGCACGACCGTGCGCAGTACGCCATCCCGCTCCCAGCGCCGGCCGGAGGCGGTGATGCGATCATGCAGGCACAGCGGCGCACCCCGCGATTTCAGGATGCGGGAGAGCGCGATGTCCTCCATCAGCGCGATGGCGGGGAAGCCGCCGGCGGCGGCATATAGCTCGCGCGTCATGAACAGGCCCTGGTCGCCGGTCGCGATGCCGGTGACGCGCGAGCGCCAGTTCATCATGAAGGCGACGATTTTCAATAATGGATGCGCGCCGGCGAGCCTCACATCGAAGCGTCCCCAGCGCTTGCCGCTCGCGGCGAGTCCCTCGCCGATCAGGCAGTCGGCCGCGGGCGGCAGCGCGCAATCCGCGTGCAGGAACAGCAGCACTTCGCCGTGCGCGACAGCGGCGCCGGCGTTCATCTGCGATGCGCGTCCGCGTGGCGCAGTCAGGACCCGGTCGGCAAGCGGCGCGGCGAGCGCGGCGCCGCTGCCGTCGCCATCGACGACGATCACTTCGGCGCCGCGCCGGCGCAGCGGCTGTAGCCGCTCGAGCGCGGCGGCGACGCCTGCCGCCTCGTTCAGGCAGGGCACGATGATCGAGATGGACATGGTAAACGGTAAGCGGTAAGTGGGCGAGTCTCAGCGTTCGTAGGACACTTTTTTGACGTTAACGTGACCAAGTTTCAGCGTTCGTGGGACACTCATAGTTCACCTTGAAAAGGTTTGTCGGGCCGGTGGTACGGTATGGTGGTCAGTAGCGGCTGCTCAGCC
>JANNPG010000609.1:0-2504 GCA_031399805.1 Betaproteobacteria bacterium
TTCAGTCTCAACGAATTGCAGGCGCGGGTGCGCGCCTTGCTGCGGCGCGGGCAGGGCAACGCCGCGCCGCTGATCAGCTACGGGGCGTTGAGCTTCGATACCGTGCAACGAGTCGCCAACATCGACGGTCGGGCGTTGACGCTGTCGGTGCAGGAAACCGGCGTGCTGGAAGCATTACTCGCGCGTTTCGGGCGGGTCGTCAGCAAGGAGCAGTTGGTCGAGCAGCTCTACAGTTATGACCATGAAGTCAGCCATAACGCGATCGAAGTGTACGTTCACCGGTTGCGCAAGAAGCTCGCCGGCACGGGCGTCACGGTGCGTACGTTGTATGGCCGCGGCTATTTGCTCGATTACATGTCCCAGTGAGGCCGTTGCGCCCGCACCGGCCTCAGGCATTTGCGCCCGCCATCAGCTCGCTCACGATGGCGACCAGTTCCCGGGTCGCGAACGGCTTGGTTAAATAAGCGTCGGCCCCCTCGCTCAACCCGCGGCGTACTTCGGATTCGCGGCCGCGCGCGGTCAGCATCAGAATTTTGAGCCCGCGTTGCAGCGGATCGGCACGCAACCTGCGGCATACCTCGAACCCGTTGATCACCGGCATCATCACGTCGAGCAGGACCAGGTCAGGCCTGAATTCCGCCGCCAGTCGCAGCGCATCCTCGCCGTTGTGCGCGATCGCTACTGTATAACCCCGGTCTTGCATCAGGAATTCAAGCGACAGCGCAATATTCGGCTCGTCGTCGGCGATCAGGATTCTGCCAGTCATGCCGGAGCAATCGCGCAGTCAGGAGTGGGGAAGCGATGGTTCAGGTGCCGAACTTCCGCGAGGCGGCCGCCGGTGCCTGCGCCGTGGCGATTCTGCCGAGCGGTAATATGAAGGAAAACGTCGCCCCCTCGCCGGGCGCGCTGTCCACCCACAGCCTGCCACCAAAGTGGTGGACGATCTGGCGGCAGATCGGCAGCCCAAGGCCCGTGCCCTGCGGTTTTTGCGTCAGCGTGTCGCCGACCTGCCGGAACTTCTCGAATATCACGTGTTGATCGTCCGCGTTGATGCCGATGCCGTTGTCCGCGACATCCACGCGCAGGCCCTGCAGCGCAATCGCGCCGGAGACTTTGACGCGGCCACCGCCGTCGCGGCAGAATTTGGCCGCGTTGGAGAGCAGGTTGAGCATGACCTGCAGCAAGCGGTCGCGATCGACATTGACCGGCGGCAGATCGGCCGGCAGTTGGACATCGAGCGCGATATGCTTGTCCGAAAACATCTGGCTGGTCGATGACAGCGCGTCTTCGATCACTTCCCGCACATCGACTTCCCCGGTATTCCATTCGGCGTTGCCGGATTCTATTTTCGCGAGATCGAGCACCTGGTTGATGAGCCGCGTCAGGCGTTCCGATTCGCGCGTGATGATGCCGAGAAATTTTGCGCGTTGAGCGAGATCGAGCGCCGGGTTGTCGTGCAGAATTTCGGAAAAGGCGCGAATCGAGGTTAGCGGCGTGCGCAGTTCATGCGTCACAGTTGACACGAAATCGTCCTTCAGGCGGTCGAGTTCCTGCAGTCGCTGGTTCGCGGAACGCAACTCCGTGGTGGCAATTTCGAGCTCGCGTGATTTTTGTTCGAGCTGGCGGCTGTACGCCAGCGCCTGCGAGGTCTCGTCGAGGATATTCATCACTTTGTCGATGCCAAGCGGTTCTTCCTGCACCACGGATGCCACCACGACGCGGGCGGAGCCGGCGCCGATGGCGCCCGCCAGCAGTGTCTCGGCAAAGTGAATCAGATCCGCGTCGGCGCCAAGGTCGCGGGACGACTTTGCCCCACGCTGTTGCGCGTAAGCGGCAAACGCGCTCTGGGCGCGGTGCTGCCCGAGAAAACGGCCGACCAGCGTGATCAGCTCGTTGATGGAAGCATCGCCGCGCAATGATTCGGCGCGCTTCAATCCTGACACGCCATGCGAGTCGACGAACAGATTGGCCTGGATTTGCTCATCAAGGCTTGGCGTGGTGAGCAGGGATACCGTGACAAAGGCGCCGATGTTGAAAAACATGCTCCAAAAGAGGCTGTGCGTAATGTCGTCGAGCCCGGTCAGGCCGAATAATTCGAGCGGTTTAAGGAGCGCGATCGCGAACGGGCCGTGCTCAACAAATGCCAGCGGCAGCCACCCCGACTTGGCGAAGGAGGGCAGCAACAGGGTATACGCCCACACCAGAAACCCGGCGACGAGCCCGCAGATCGCGCCCGCACGCGTCGCGCCTTTCCAGAACATGCCACCGAGAATCGCCGGCGCAAACTGCGCCACCGCGGCGAACGAAATCAGGCCAATCGAGACCAGCGCGTAGGCCTCGCCGGCGAGCCGGAAATAGGCGTAACCGAGCATCAGCACGCCGACTTTCGCGCCGCGCCGGATGCCGACAATCAGCGCGGACAGGTCGGCGCGTTCGTGCAGGTGCAGGACGTTCAGGCGCAACAGCAACGGCATGGCAAGGTTGTTGCATACCATGGTGGAAAG
>JANNPG010000642.1:0-5103 GCA_031399805.1 Betaproteobacteria bacterium
GCCGGAAAGAAACATGGGAGGTCTCGCAGCCTTATCATCACGCGCCATTTCGAAATCGACAGTGATTAAAGTATACGTTGCTCATTCCGCGCATTACAAGCACGCCGCGAATCGCCGGTTACTGCATCTTCAACACTTCAGCGCCGGGACCGGCTTCGAGCTCGACGGCGTTCGCCATCATGCACAGCATACTGTAGTAACCGATCGCGCCGGTGAACTCGATCATTCCCTCGTCGCCGAAGCGCGCCTGCAGCGCCTTCGCGCTCTCATCGCTGACGCGATGCTTGCGGATCAAATCGCGGGTGAATTCGATGATCTGCGCGTCCTCGGCCGGGATGCCGCGCGACTGCTTCTCGCGGATCGCGGTGATGGTCGCCTCCGGCACCTTCTGTCGCCGGGCTGCACCGGTTTGCGCGCCCCAGACGTAGAGCGTGTCGAATTCGCGCGCGACCGTCATCGCGGCAAGCACGCGCGCGCGCATATCGAGCGCGCCCTCGAAGCGCACGAACCCGCCCAGGTGCACCATGTGCTCGGCGAGCTTCGGGCAGTGCAGCAGCATGGTGAAGGGCCCTTGCACCGCGCCGCGGCTCGCGACAATGGAATCGAAAACCGCTTGGTGCTCGGGTGCCACCTGGCTCTTGCTGGTTATGGATGTCAGTCTTGCCATGATCGTTCTCCGGTTGAAGTTAATGTTTTTGTGCCCGCGCTGCGTCTCTCGGGCTTTGCGGCCGTCGCGCCGTTATTTCGTTTTCCCCGCGATATGTTCAGCCGCCAGCAATCCGAACACCGCGGCCTTGATCAGGCCGCCGAGATAGTGCGCGCCCCCACGGCCTTCGAGGCCACCCGTGCAGGAACCCGCAGCGTAGAGTCCTGCGATCGGCTCTCCCGACACTCGCAGCACGCGCGCATGAGCGTCGGTCGCAATCCCGCCCATAGTCATGGTGATGCCGGCGCATAGCGGCACCGCATAGTACGGCGGCGTGCTGACTGGCATCGTCGGAATTGGCGCATTGCCGGGTATGGGCTTGCTGCTGCGGGTGGGATGAAGTTCGGCCAGCGTGCCGGCCGCATGGGCCTTGTTGTATTCGCTCACGGTCTCTTCGAGCTTGGCGACGGGAACGCCGATAATTTTTGCAAGCGCGGCCAGCGTCGGCGCAGTATGCACGGTCCCGCCCGCTTCGACCAGCAACGGATTCGCCGGAATGCGCGCGTTCTTGCCCGGTCCCTGCCAGACCTGCTCGTCGAACAGGGCGCACGCCGACAGCGGATCGTCGAGCCGCGCAATTGCGTTGGCGACGAATACGCCGCCCCGGCCTTCATCGACAAAGCGCTCGCCGCGTGCGTTGATCACGATGCCGGCAACGCCGAGTTCGTCGCACTGCGGATACGGCCATACCAGATCGTTCTTGAACGCATCGCGCGACAACAGGTGGCCGTAGAAATCGGTGAGTTCGCTGGTCGCGGCGCCAACGGCGCGCGCCATGCGAAGTCCATCGCCGACACCATTCGCTGCGCCACGCTGCATGAGCTTGGAGGGCTGGGCAGAGATATTTTCCCGCAGAAGCTCGAGATTGCTCTGGAAGCCACCGTCGGCGATCAGGACTGCGCGCGCGCTGAAACGAAGTGTAGAGCCATCACGTTGCGCTTCAACACCGGCGACCCGTCCGTCTTCGACGATGAGGCCGCTTGCAGCGGTGCCGCGAAAAATTTCGTCGCCTCGCTGCTTAAGGTTGTTCTCAAGGAGGCGCATCGCGACGTCTGCGCCGCGCCCTTTCCAGTCGAGTCCCGGCGTGAGTGGGCGCCGCGGCGCGAATACCCATTGCTGGTAGGCGATGTTGCCGACACTCATGAATTCGACGCCTTCATCGCGCAGCCAATTGACGACCCGTGCCGCGTTCCCGGCGAACGCCTTTGCCAGTTCAGGTTCTGCCTTGCCGCGCGTCGCCGTCTCGATCACTTCGAGCAGCGCGGCGGCAGGCTCTCTGATGTTGTGGAATGCAATATGCAGTATGCCGCCTGAATAGCGCGAGTTGCATGCATACTGTTCATCGGTGCCCCGCTCGAGCAACGCAACGCGCAGCCCTTGCTGGGCCGCGCGGCCCGCTGCGGTGAGGCCGGCGATTCCGCCCCCAATGACAACAAGATCGTATGCAGCGCTCAACGTAAAATGTCCTAAAGAATCTGCACTTTGATACAGGAATTAACGACAGCGGCTAACGGAATTGACCGAATTTGCCTGTACATCGGAATACTATCAAGACATACGCGACTACGCCCGAACTTGAACGATTGATCGCGCGACGCAGTTGAGGGAGAATTGCGAGCGCGCCAGACTGATTCGCCGGATTTCGGCGTCACGATCTTGTCAAATCAGAAAACCATGCAGCCGGAATACACGGACAGAGCGAGCACGAGATGACGTTTCAGGACGCATTCGAAATTTCAACCCGCGGCCGCGGCACCACCGAGATCACCGCGGAAGTCGCGCGCAGCGTGTTCGCCGGCGTCTGCGTCACCGTGCCCGTCGCCGACGGCAAGCTACTGCTCGGCACGTGGCAGGGAATTTACTTGTGGGAACACCGCACGCACGCGCACACGCGGCGGATCGTAGCGACGGTGACTGGATAGTTCCTGAACGATGAGCCGCCTCATTCCCACTGATCGAATGAAGCGTGTCCTCGGCGGTACGGGGACGCGCGGTTCGCTGTCGCCCGGCGTGAAGACTGCGATCTTCTTCGCAGCACTTGCCTTGCTCACGGCGCTCGTGGCGTGGCTTGACCCGCGGCCGAGCCTGCGCCACGTGCAGGTGTCGATGCTTTCCGCCAACACCACGGGCAGCTACTACGCGACCGTCGAGAAGATTGCGGCTGAAGTCGCGCGCCGCAAAGGTCGGGTGCACAACCTGTCTTCGGCGGGATCGGTGGAAAACGTCCAGCGGCTGATCGCTGGCGCGAAGAACTGCAAAGTCCATTTCGGTCTGGTGCAGGATGGCATTCCCTACCCGTATGGGCACACGCTGGAGGTGATTGGTCGACTCCCGCGGCCGGAGTCGCTGGTCATTCTCGGGCGCAATGTCGAGCGTATTCGCACGCCGGCGGACTTGAAAGGGTTGCGCATCGGCATCGGTCCGGTGGGCAGCGGCACGGAAGACCTGATGCGGCGTGTGCTCGCATTGCTTGAGGGAGTGGGCCTCGTCGCGTCGACGCTGCCGATCGATCAGCAGCTCGTCATGGTCGAGCGCGGCGAACTCGACTTGGCCGCGATGGTGCTCGACGACGAGGGCAAGCTGCTGGTCAATGCGGTGACTCAACGGAACCTGGACATCCTGCAACTGCCCGATGTGGCATCGCTCGCGCGCCATCTGCGTTTTGCGCGCGTGGGTGTAATCGAAGCCGGGCAAATGGACTACGTGCGCAAGCTGCCCCGCAAGAACAAGAAGGTGCTGCAGATTGACGCGCTCATCGTCGGCAATGGCTGCGCATCGGACGGCGTCACGCAGCAGTTCCTGACGGCGGTGGCCGAGGTATTTCCGACCTTCGTGCGCCACAACAAGGGGCAGCCCAACCTGACCGGTTTGCCGCTGGCGACGGTCGCCGCCAACTTCTACAACGCGGAGGGGCCCGACCTGCTTGGCAAGTACGCGCCGTGGGCGGTGGACATCATGCCGCTGCCCACCTGGATCCAGCTCGGGGTGGCCTTCTCGGTGTTATTCAGCGGCATGGCACTGTGGCATCGCTTCCGCCTGTGGCGCGTCGATGCCGATCGGGTGAAGATCGAGCGCGAGATTGCGGCGCACTTCGCGCCCGGCGCCACCATTGATTCGATCGCCGAGACGCCACTCGACGCGCGTTACCTTGAGCCCGGTGCCCGTGCACAGATTGCTGATTTGATGCTGCGTTTGTCCGCGCTCTCGGAGAAATGCCGCAAGCAGTCCCTGTCGGTGGTGGTGCCTATGGGCGAGGAAATGGCTTACCGCTACCAGGAAACGCTGATCGCGGACCTGCTGCGCGCGCTGCGGCTTTACAAGGATCGGCTGCCAACCGAATAGCTTGCGCTGCCGTGGCGCCCTTCAGAAAGCGCCGTCCGTCTACTTGGACAGCGCTGCACGCGCCTTCCCTTTGTGGACACGGCAGGCTTGATCATCTGTTGCATTACAATGAAGCCCCTTAAAGTGCCTAACATGGAGGAGCGTCCCGAATGACTATCATCGATTGCCAAATCCACGCGTATGAGGTGAACACGCCGAAACGCCCCTGGCACAATGTGCCGAACTGGCCCGCTCACGTTACGGGCGACGAGATGGTGGCGGCGATGGACAAGGTCGGCGTCGACGGCGCGATCTTCATCTCCCCCTTTTCCATGTACCAGTACGACGCCAGCTATGCGGTGGAAGTGCAACGCGCCCATCCCGGCCGCTTCGCCCTCGTCAAGCCGGTCGACCCGGACAATCCGGCGGTGGCCGATGTCGTCGCCGAGTGGAAGAAGACGCCGGGCACGGTCGGCATCCGCATCATGTTGCCTAAGGAAGGGGGGCGCGACCCGAAAGACCCGAGCCTCGACCGCATCCTGCGCGCAGCCGTGCAGTACGACTTCCCGGTCAACATGCTGTGCTGGGACAACGTGGACGCGGGCACGGCGCTGATCGACCGCCATCCCGACACGCGATTCATCATCGACCATCTCGCAATCATGCAGCCGCGCACGCCCGAGACCCGCGCCGCTCAACCGTGGGCCGACCTGCCGAAGGTGCTCGACCTCGCCAAGCGCAAAAACGCGGTGATCAAAGTCAGCGGCGCCTGCACGCTGTCCCAGAAACCGTATCCCTTCCCGGACATCTGGGACCCACTCGGCCGCGTGTTCGACGCCTGGGGTTTCGAGCGCTGCCTGTGGGGCACCGACTGGACCCGCGCCTTCGCGGTCGTCAACTACGAACAGGCCGTCGAGCCCTTCCGCCAGACCGACCGCCTGAGCGACAGTGAACGGGCGATGCTGATGGGCGGCGCAACTACCAAGGCTTATGGGTGGTCGCCGAAGAAGGGCTAGGTCATTCACCTGCCAATCAACCCACCCAGGAATCCCGGTCCGCAAAATGTTGGATTGCAA
>JANNPG010000003.1:0-6312 GCA_031399805.1 Betaproteobacteria bacterium
TGCCCGAGCCATACAACAACCTGGCCGTGCTCTACGCATCGCAAGGCGAGTACGACAAGGCGCGCACCGCGCTCGAAATGTCGATCCGCACCCACCCGAGCTATGCGACCGCGCATGAAAACCTGGGCGATATCTACGCCAAGATGGCGTCGCAGGCCTACGACAAGGCGCTGCAGCTCGACAAGAGCAACACGGCTGCGAAAACCAAGCGCGATATCATCAAGGAACTCTTCTCGGGCGGCACGCGCGGCGCCGCCAAGCCCGCGGCAAGTAAAGCGATGCCGACCGTAGCCGCCGCACCCAAGCCGGCTGCGCCGGCGGCAATCGCGGCCGCAACGCCCACGACAACATCCACGCCCGTCGCGGCAACGTCCGCGGCCAAACACGCTGAACCGGCGAAACCCGCCGCGTCCAGTGGTGACGGCGAAGTGATCACGACGGTCAACCGCTGGGCCAAATCGTGGTCGGACAACGACGTCACGGGCTATCTCGGTTTCTACGCGCCGGATTTCCAGACGCCCGGGGGTGAGCCGCGCGCCGACTGGGAAGCCGCGCGCAAAGCGCGCGTCGCCAAGCCCAAGAAAATCAATGTTCGCGTCGAGTCGGCCAAAGTTAAATTCACCGACAATAATCGCGTCGCGGTCACGTTCAGGCAGAACTACCGCTCAGCGAACCTCAAGGTCACGAGCACCAAGACGCTGATCCTGGTCAAGGCCGGCGACCGCTGGCTGATTCAGCAGGAACGCGTCGGCAGTTGATCCCTGGAAGCACAGAAGCATTCGGATTTGCGCGGTTTCGGTCCCGCCAATTCGCCGTCATACCAACTTCAACCGCGAGTGAATCTTATGAAATCGCAATTCTGTACGTTTGTTGCAGGCATCCTGTTGTCGATCCCCGCGTTCGCGGCCAATCCCCAGGTCGAATTGAAAACCAACATGGGAGTGATCACGCTCGAACTCTACGCCGACAAGGCGCCGAAGACGGTCGAGAACTTCCTGCAGTACGTGAAGGACGGCCATTTCAAGGGCACGGTCTTCCACCGGGTGATCAACGGCTTCATGATCCAGGGTGGCGGCTTTTCCACTGATCTCGCGCAGAAGAAGACGCGTCCGCCGGTGCAGAACGAGGCCAACAACGGCCTGAAGAACGACCTCGGCACGCTAGCCATGGCGCGCACTTCAGACCCGCAATCGGCGACGGCGCAGTTTTTTATCAACCACAAGAATAACGACTTCCTCAACCACACCGCCCCCACGCCTCAGGGCTGGGGCTATACGGTATTTGGCAAGGTCATGAAGGGCATGGACGTCGTCAACAAAATCGCCGCCGTTGAAACCGGCCCCAACGGACCTTTCCCGTCCGACGTGCCGCGCAAACCGGTTGTCATTGAAGACGCAAAAATACTTTTTGCCGACAAACCGGCGGCAAAATAAAGGAAACACCATGGTCGAATTGCACACCAATCACGGCGTCATCACGCTTGAACTCGATGCCGCCAAGGCGCCCGTCAGCGTCGAGAACTTTCTCGGCTACGTCAAAAACGGGCACTTCAACAACACGGTGTTCCATCGCGTAATCGACGGCTTCATGATCCAGGGCGGCGGTTTCGAGCCCGGCATGAAGCAGAAGCCGACCGGTAAGCAGATCAGGAACGAAGCCGAAAACAAGTTGAAGAACGACAAATATACGGTCGCGATGGCGCGCACTTCAGATCCCCATTCGGCCACCGCGCAATTCTTCATCAACATCGCCGACAATGATTTCCTGAACCACACGGCGCCCAACGCGCAAGGCTGGGGCTATTGCGTGTTCGGCAAAGTTACCGGCGGCGCCGATGTGGTCGACAAGATCAGGGGCGTCAAGACCGGCAACCGCAGCGGGCACCAGGATGTGCCAGTGGAAGATGTGATTATTGAAAAAGCGGAAGTGGTTTAACGCAAGGATGAAGGATGAAGGCGGAAGGATGAAAAAGAGAAGCTGACGCGCCACTGCCGGCGCGCGCTTCGTCCCTCATCCCTCATCCTTCATCCTTCATCCTTTAGTCGCCCATGGCGACGCTCTTCATCTCCGACCTGCATCTCTGCCCTACCCGTCCCGTAATTAATCACATTTTCTTCGACTTTCTGCGCGGCCCCGCCGCGCGGGCTGAAGCGCTCTACATCCTGGGCGACCTGTTCGAATACTGGGCTGGGGACGATGACGACGACCCGTTCAACGCTTCCATAGTGTCGGCGTTGCGCGCGATGAGCGACCGTGGAGTTGCGCTATATCTCATGCACGGCAACCGAGATTTCCTGATCGGCGAGCGGTTCGCCGCCGCGTGCGGCGCGACATTGCTTGCCGACCCGACGCTCCTCGACCTCTATGGGACACGCACGCTGCTGATGCACGGCGACACCCTGTGCACGGACGATGTGAATTACCTCGAATTCCGCGCCAAGGTACGCAGCCCGAAGTGGCAGCATCAGTTCCTCGCGCAGACGCTCGATCAACGCAAACAGATCATCGCCGGCCTGCGCGACGAAAACGCCGCGGAAAAGCAGCTCAAAACCGAAGAAATCATGGACGCAACCCCCGCCGGCATCGAAGCCGCCCTGCGCGCGCACGGCTACCCGCGCCTGATCCACGGACATACTCACCGGCCGGCGCTGCACCAGCATGTTGTCGACGGTCAGCGTTGCGAGCGCTGGGTGCTCGCCGACTGGTACACGAGCGGGAGCTACCTTCGTTGTGATGCCGATGGCTGCCGCGTCACGCCACTTGACAGCTGATTCAGACGCGTAACCGTCGTATGCGATTTGCCAGGCGAACCTATTTCCGCTGACGCTACCCGCCGGGGGGATTTTTGCCGGGCCAGGGAATAAATTATGGTCACCGTACGTTTAGTTATTTTTACAGGAGTAAATCATGATCCATACCAGACGCTATTTTTTGACGCTTGCGGCCGCTGCGGGCTTCGCCGCCGCGTGGAGTCCGGGACGGGCGCTTGCACAGGCCGGCTCAAGCGTCGAATCCGGCGACCGCGTGTATATCACGAATGAGGACTCGAATACCATCACGGTTATCGACCCGCGCAGCAACACGGTAGAGGCCACGATCAACCTGACCAGCTTTGACGAGGACGCGCGACCGCCATTCCGCCTGGTGACTGCCGGGGTAACACCGACACACGCGGCGATGATCCACAAGCCGCTCTATCACGGCTGCATCGACGCGCACGGGGCGGTTCCTTCGCCCGACGGCAGGTTGCTTGCCACTAGTGGCCGCGGTTCGAGCAATATCTACCTCATAGACGCCGTCAACAAGAAGGTCGTCGGCGGCACGCCCAACCCGGTTGCCGGTCCCAACACCAATGCGGAACGGCTTTCAAGCGGCATACTCGTAGGTCGCGAGCCGCACGAGCCGACCTTCACGCGCGACGGCAAGGAACTATGGGTAACGCTGCGCGGCGAAGACCGGATCGTCATCCTCGATGTGGAGCGTGCCATGCGCCAGGCCGGGGGCGTCGAGTCCGGCGCGATTCTCCGCTATATCAACACCATCAATGGACCCGCGCAGGTGTGGTTCGACGCCATCGGCGCGCTCGCGTTCGTCGCCAGCCAGAAGGTATCGAAAATCGATGTGTTCCGTGTCAATCCGGACGCGAACGGCTACTCACGACCTGAACGGTTAACGACGCTCGACGTCGCCGCACAGGACAAGCCGGCATTCACGCCCTTTCTCAAGACCTCGCCGGACGGCCAGGAAATCTGGTTTTCGCACAAGCTCGCTGACGCGGTGTCGGCGCGTTCGACGACCGATCCCTTCGGCTTGCTCGACGCAGTGTCGCTCGGGAATCTCGCGCGGCCCAACCACGTCGAATTCATCGAGAACCGCAAAGGCAAAGTAGTGTACGCGAGCCTCGCGCGGGTGGACGATAACGGTCCGGGCGGCGTCGCTGCCAGCCAGATTGCCATCATCGACCGCGGCGCGGCGCTCGGGACACGTAAGGTAGTTGGGACGTTCTTCTCCCGCGCACGCGAGGCACACGGCATCTGGACCAATCCGGCAAACGACCTGCTTTACATCGCGCACGAGCAGGACGAACTGCCCGGTACGCCCAACGCCGGACAAACCTGCTGCACCGCATTCGACGTGTCCGATCCCTTCAGCCCGAAATTCGTGGCGCAAATCCCGCTCGGCTCGCTCAAACTTCCCTCGGGCGAGTTGCGCAACAAGAAGAGCATCAACCTGGTCTACGTGAGGCCGGGGCACAAGGGCCAGACGGCATAGGAGGCGCGGTCATGCGATGGATCCTGTTATCGTTGGGACTCATGTGCGGAACGGTCTTCGCACAGCACCCGCACCATGCCGCGCCCGAGGGTGAATCGCGTGAGCGCCACGGCGCGACATTCGCGCGCTTTGCATCCGACATGGATGCCGGCATGGACAAGATGATGCGCGACATGCACGCGCCGGATTACACCGGCAATGCGGATGTCGATTTTCTCGCGATGATGATTCCGCACCACGAGGGGGCTGTGGAGATGGCGCGACTGGTGCTGATCCACGGCCGCGATCCGCTCACGCGCAAACTCGCCGAGGAGATCATCGCGAGCCAAGTGGTCGAAATCGAAGGAATGAAACGGCGCCTTGCAATCCTGCGCGCCAAACCCGGTTCGGAACAGGACGAGTTTCCCGCGCTCGGCGGCACGCGCGGACCTGCGCCATAATGCGGGTGGCCGCAAAAACGCGCGTATTCACTCGCGTTTGCCAAGGACGAGCGACGTGAGGTATCGAGGCCATAGTCCCCGCGTCGAGGGCCGCAGTAAACCCAGCCAGCCGCCGCGGTCCCGGGGAAGACCCGCCGGTTCTCCGCTATGATGCGGCCAGCCATGAACACTCGTTCGACTCCCACACGGCGCGCCAAAGACTGCACGCTAATAGTGGAAGCGGCACTGCGCAATTTGTAACACGCCAGACTCGATTCGGTAGACTAAGCGGTGCTCACGGGTGATGCGTCGAGACCAAAAACCCCTCAAATTGCGCTTTAAAGGTTCAGGTTTGCCCAGTCCGGTAAACTGATGGCGCTGAATATCTTCAATCAACGTATTGATCTTATCGCGCACGCGAACATCGGTGCGCGACCAATAGAGATAATCCTGCCAGGCACCGGGCGCCCAGACTATTCTTACCGGATCAGCTTGTGTGCCCTGCCGCGGCCCGCTTTTAGATCGCGCACCGCTTTGGCAAGACGTGCGGTGTTCTTGGGGCTAGCCAACAGATAGTCTGTTTCCATATAGCTGTTGAAATCGTCAAGCGAAATCAGCACGGCTGGTTTCCCGCGCTGACGAGTGATAATCACCGGACGATGGTCGTCGTTGACCTTGTCCATAGCCTCGGCCAGTTTGGCGCGCACAGCGGTATAAGAGATCACGTCCATAATTAACCTGTACAGAGTTAGGTACAGGTCGAATAATAGCACAAGCTGTCCTGCTCGATAGTCGCTGGCGCCAGGAACCGCAAATCACTGTAGATTCACTGACCGCGCATGCCTGGCGGTATAAATCTGAAAGTGTCGGGACGAGGGGCGTCTACCTTTCAAGTTCACCACGCCTGCGGCGCGCATGGCGCACTCCGCGGCCGGCAGCGTAAAATGTATCCGAGCCCCCGTGTCCAACGGGCACCAGAGACCAAACGGATCGGCTTATTTATACTGTTCTTAGTATTCTTTGGGATGATCGCACTCGTGAAACGGTTCGCATACAGAAACAGGTAGGGCAATAAAATGGGGCATATTAAATTGCGTAACACTGCATTCCACACGGTCGCTGCGCGATAATGCCGCGCAGCGCCGGTGAATTTGAACGTTGAGCAGCAGGGGTAGGCAACGATGACTAACTTACTTGATCACTTGATCTCGGACGAAGTAGGCACAAGCGCGTTGCCTCCAAAGCAATAAGCACGACTGGCAGCGTGCCAGCGTGGATGGCTTAGCAGTCAATGGGAACTCGGTGGTAGAAATAGAATGTGGCGAAAGTGTGTACAAAAGGATAGCCAGCAGCCGACAGGTACCGAGTTATTACATCGGCCAGCTTCAGCATATTTTGGCGGTAACTGACCTACCCCACATCGATTTCTTCTGCTGGTTACCGACTCTTCCAGAAATCTACCTTCGCATCAATCGAGACGATTCCTATATCGCTCGGCTGATTGTCGTAGAGCAGGCATTCTGGAAGCAGTTCACAAAGCAAAAAGGGTAGTAATGACGCACCAACAAGATGCTCCAGCCGATGTCCCCGCCTACTCTTCGCTCTGACAGAGCCGCGGGTG
>JANNPG010000018.1:0-2373 GCA_031399805.1 Betaproteobacteria bacterium
CCTCACCGCGATGACACTTGACGAACCTGCGGTGAAAGGCGGGCTTGCGATCAGCGGCATTTACGATCTTGAACCGATCCGCCTGTGCTATCTCAACGACAAGCTGGGACTCGACGCAGACGAAGCGCGGCGCTTGAGCCCGTTGCTGCACCTGTCACCAAGCTCGATGCCGTTGATCATGACCTGCGGCAATGACGAGTTGCCCGAACTGCAGCGGCAATCCGCAACATTTGCGGCGGCGCGCAAGAATGCGGGTCTGCCCGGGCGGCTGGTGCCGATCGCGGGCTGCAATCACTTCACGATTCTCGAGGAATTGGCTAGCGCCGACGGCACCCTCACGAAACTGGTGCGTGAACTCGTGGCGGTTTAGCAGTGCGTACTGTGTTGGGCCCATCGGCGGTTGAACTTTGCGTTACGCAACGTCTCAATCTGGCGCGTGGACGGCGCCAATCTTCCCCGCACGATGCAAGACCGGGTCGAATGGTATATGCTTTGCGAATCGTGCGCGACTGGTACACGCGTTGCTGCCGGAACCGATCGATGACTCCAGGGGGTATTCATGTTGTGAGCGACATTCTCTTTGCATATCCCCTGGATGCCCGCTGCACTGCTAGCCTTGGCAATAAACGCCGCAACCATTTGACGCATCATTAACCAGGAGTACTGCCATGAACAAGACACGTAGAACTACGCTGTTGGCCCTAGCAGCTGCATGCGCCGCACCGATAGCGTTCGCGCAGGACAAGAAAGTACTAAGATGCGGCACGCTGAAGCTCATTCACGGCATCGCGCCTTACTTCTACGAAAAATTCGCCCCGCCCGGCTACACGGTCGAGGTGATTCCGTTCGAGAGCCCGACCGACGGCAAAAACGCGGTACTCACCGGCACGGTGGACACATGCATCCACGGCATCGCCGCATTCTATCTTGGCGCTGCCGCCGGGGAACCGGTGGTAATTGTAGCCAACGCGACTAACCGCGGCATGGCGATCATTTCCGGCGCCAAATCGGATATCAAGTCGATCAAGGATCTGAAAGGCAAGAAAGTCGCGATCTGGCCGGGTTCGACGCAGGAAGTTGTAATTCTCGAACGGCTCAAGATGGAGGGCATGTCCATCAAGGACATCCAGAATATCCGGCTGTCGTTCAGCGACATGCCGGCAGCGCTGGAGCGCGGCGACGTGGACGCCTATGTCGGAGCGGAGCCGGCGCCCGGCATCAGTCTGGCGAAAGGCGTCGGTCGCCTGGTGGAATACCCTTACTCCACCCCGATCGGCTCGCTCAATATGATCCTCTCGGCCAGCGAAAAGATGATCAAAGAAAACCCCGAGCGACTCAAGTTGATCGTGGACATGCACAAGAAGGCGGGCGACTTTGCGATGGCGAACCGCCCGCAGATGGTCGAGATCGCGATGCAGAAGCTCGGTCAGCAGCGGCCGTCGATCGAAATGGCTATTCCGAACGTCGAGCTTTCGTGGAAGCTCGACGACGTGTTTGTCAAACGCGCCAAAGCCTACCTGCAGTTGATGCATGACAACAAGCAAATCCGGCAGGTGCCCGATTTCGATCGGCACATTACAACCAAGTTCGTGGCGTAGGCGGGCGCGGGCGGAAACGCTTTGATGAACGAGGTGGCCGACAGAGCGCCGGCCGAGCGCATCCCGCAGGCGGTATACGACGAACGTTCCGCCGCGCTACGGCGCCGGCAACGCATGCTCGACCGCGTCCGCGGCATCGTACTGGGAGTCGGGTTTCCGATTTTGCTGGTGATTGTATGGGACCTTGCCGTACGCTTCTCGGGCACGCGGCTCATACCGAGCCCGCGGGAAGTCGCGGTGATGATGTACGACTTCAGCTTTGGCGGCGTTTACAACGATGCATTCAGCGGTACGATCGTCACCCATGTACTGAGGTCGATGGAGCGGGTGTACGGCGGCTTCTTCCTCGCGGCGGCACTGGGCATTCCCTTGGGGCTGATGATCGGGCGGGTAAAGCTGCTGCGGCAGTTGCTCGATCCGACGATCTCGCTGTTGCGGCCCATCCCTGTGACCGCCTGGTTGCCGCTTTCCATGATTTTCTTCGGCCTGGGCCCGAACGCCGCGATTTTTCTGGTGTTCCTGGGCGCGTTTTACCCGATTATGCTCAACACCATCTTCGGCGTGCGTTCGGTCGATCTGAGGTTGTTTGAAGCGGCATCGATGCTCGGCTGTTCCGGATCGGCGTTGTTCCGCCAGATCGTGCTGCCGGCGTCCCTGCCGGCGATCTTCAACGGCCTGCGCCTTGGCCACGGCTTCGCGTGGATCCTGATCGTGGTCGGCGAGATGACGGGCGTTCCAACCGGCCTCGGCTCGGTGATCATGGACGGGCGTAACC
>JANNPG010000052.1:0-2274 GCA_031399805.1 Betaproteobacteria bacterium
GCTTCCGAGCCACGCAGTATGGCTCGCAGATACTCAGGTCCTGTCACCGCGGAGCGCAGCGCGATCGCCGTTGCGGCCGGAATGACGACGGTGCCGGGATGCACTGAAGACGGCAGGTGCATGGCATCCATCTCGAGCACATTGGACAGCGCGCCAAGGACGAACGCCTGGCGTGCGGTCGCCATCGGCTCCGCTTGGCCCCAATCCCTTACCGGGGCGGCGGCCGGACTCGTTCTCGCACCGACGGTGGCAGCGAGCGAATCGAGCGTGAAAAGGCTCGCCATTCGTAAATCGGCGGGTCCGATCGGCGCCTCATCGACGATGTGGAGGAGGCGCCCGGCAACCGATTCACCGACGGGATCGCGGACCATCAATGTCTATTCGGACTTGATTCCCGCCGCCTGTACTACTTCCTTGAAGCGCGCGGCATCCGTCTTGATACGGGCGAGGAACTCGCGCGAACCCAACCCCACGGCCTCGAAGCCCGCGTCAGCGAAGCGCGCCCGCACATCGGGTAACTGGAGCGTCTGACGGATCTCATAGTCCAGCTTTTCGACGATTGCTCGCGGTGTCCCTTTGGGTGCGAAGAGACCGACCCACAGCGCGGCGTCCACGTCGCCGACCCCAAGTTCCTTCGGCGAAGCCCAACCGGGGTTAAACGACGTGCGCTTCGCCGTGGTGATACCCAACACCTTGATGCGCCCCGACTTCAAGTGGGGTGCAACGCCCGGGATCGATGCAACGCCGAACGGGACATCGCCAGCCGCGACGGCTGTGGCTGCGGGTGAACCCCCCTTGTATGGCACATGGACAAGCTTGATGCCGGCCGCCTGCGCCAGCCACTCCGCCGCGAGGTGATTCAACGTTCCGTTGCCCGCAGACGAGTAGGTGATAGTGCCGGGTTTGGATTTAGCCGCCGCCACCAGCTCCTGCAAAGTATTAAAAGGCGCCTGGCTGTTGGCGATATACACCATCGGCGCATCGCTCACCAAGGTGATCGGCATAAAATCGCGCTCGAGCTCGTAGGGAATGTTCGTAAACAGCGCAGGATTGATGGCGAACTCGCCGACGTGCGCCATGAAAAGCGTGTAACCGTCGGCCGACGATTTGGCGACAATGGTGGCCGCGATGAAGCCGCTTCCGCCCGGCCGGTTATCCACCACGAATTGCCAGCCGAGACGCTCGGTCATCTTCTGGGCGAGAATCCGGGCAGTGACGTCCACCCCGCCGCCGGGCGTAAAGGGCACCACCATGCGGATTGGTTTAGACGGAAAGTCCTGCGCTACTGCGGCAGCAGGCACCAGCAGCGCGCCTACAAAAAGGGCAGCAAAAATACGGCTCACGTTTTTTCTCCTCGAATTCGAGGGCGGCTCGCCGCCCGAAATAGGTCACGCCCGCGCTGGTGATGCGGACTCTTGAACGGCCGCAGGACGCCCGACCGGGACAATGTGTTTATCCCCCGCCAGCGCGACCGTCGTCCGCTTGTGGAAGCGGCGCCGCGTCGAATCGTAGGCATCGCGTCGATGAAGCGTGAAAGCGTTGTCCCATATCACAACGTCGCCCACCTGCCACTTGTGTTCATACGTGAACTCGGGCTGAATGCAAACCTCGAGCAGGCGATGCAGCAGATCCTTGGCTGCCTCTTGGCTCAAACCCTCGATGCCGACGAACGTGGTCGGATCCATATACAAAGTCTGCTTGCCCGTTACCGGGTGAGTCTGGACGAGCGAGTGGGTAACAGGCGGAGTCTTCCGCCGCTGCTCCTCAGTGACCTTTGCCGCTTCCTTGTCGTAACCGGCGAGACGCGCTGTATAGTCGTAAATCGCGCGTTTTCCTTCAACCTCGGCGCGCAGTTGCGGCGAAAGGGCATCGTATCCAAGCCGCAGGTTCGCCCACCAGGTATTCCCGCTGCCGTCATTCGGAATCTCGACACCATAGAGGATTGCGCAGGTGGCGGGCTTGATGACATAGGATTGATCGGTGTGCCACTCGACGTCACCGGTACCCGGCATGCCGATATGCTTGTTCTGCATATCCCTGAAGTTGGATACGAGGATCACCTCCGGATGCTGCTCGGAAACCCAGTCTGTGCGGTGAACAACTTCCGCGTGTCCCAATCGGTTACTGAATGCGACCAGCTCGCTCTCGCTTATTGCCTGCCGACGGAAAACGATGACGCCGCAGTCCGCCCAGGCGGCCTGAATCTTCTGCATATCGGCGACTGGAATATCGCGCCAGAGCTCGGCGCCCAGCACCTCGTGCGCAAAGCGTCCC
>JANNPG010000076.1:0-19375 GCA_031399805.1 Betaproteobacteria bacterium
CGCGGTGCGCAACTCCGGCGCTCAAGCGGTGGTGGAGGGCGTCGGCGACCACGGCTGCGAGTATATGACCGGCGGCACGGTGGCGGTGCTCGGCGTGACCGGGCGCAACTTCGCCGCGGGGATGTCCGGCGGCATCGCCTACGTGCTCGACGTGGACGGCGAGTTCGTGAAGCGCTGCAACACCTCGATGGTTGATCTCGAACCGGTACTCTCCGAGTCAGAGCAGCAGGCGAAGCTCGCGCGTGAGCTGTGGCATCTGGGGCAGGCCGACGAGGTGATCCTCAAGCGCCTCGTGGAGCGCCACGCCAAGTACACCAACAGCCGCCGCGCGTACGAGATTATCGAGAAGTGGGCCGTCTACCGGCCGCGCTTCGTCAAGATCTTCCCGAAGGAATACCGCCGCGCGCTCGGCGAGCTTGCCGCGGCGCACACGCTGGTTGCAGCGTAATTGGGCACGGTCCCCGGATTCCTGGAGTACGCGCGCCTCGAGGAGGCGCACGAAGCGCCCGCGCAGCGCAAGAAGCATTTTCGCGAGTTCTTCCTGCATCTTACGGACGAGCGGGCGGGGATCCAGGGGGCACGCTGCATGGACTGCGGCATCCCGTTCTGCATGAGTGGCTGCCCGGTCAATAACATCATCCCCGACTTCAACGACCTGGTTTACAAGCAGGACTGGAAGGCGGCAATCGACACGCTACACTCGACCAACAACTTCCCCGAGTTCACGGGCCGCATCTGCCCCGCGCCCTGCGAAGAGGCATGCGTCCTGCGCATCATCGACGATCCCGTCGGCATCAAGTCGATAGAGCACGCGATCATCGACAAGGCGTGGGAAGAGGGCTGGGTGAAGCCGCTGCCCGCGGCCCACCGAACCGGCAACAAAACTGCGGTCGTCGGCTCCGGTCCGGCAGGACTTGCCTGCGCGCAGCAGCTCGCGCGCGCCGGCCACGACGTCACGGTGTTCGATAAAAACGACCGTATCGGCGGGCTTTTGCGCTACGGCATCCCCGACTTCAAGATGGATAAGTGGATCATCGACCGGCGGCTCGAGCAGATGCGCGCCGAGGGTGTCAGCTTCCGCACCGGCGTGTATGTCGGCAATGCGCGCCCGGGCAAGGGCGTGCCCGACTGGGCGAACGAGACGATCGCGCCGCAGATGCTGCTCGCCGAGTTCGATGCGGTGGTGCTCGCGGGCGGCGCCGAGCAGCCGCGCGACCTGCCCGTTCCGGGGTGCGAGCTCGACGGCGTGCACTTCGCGATGGAGTTCCTGCCGCTGCAGAATAAGCGCGTCGCCGGCGATCAAGGCGTACCCGACCTCTGGGCTACGGGCAAGCATGTCATCGTGATCGGCGGCGGCGATACCGGTTCCGACTGCGTTGGAACGTCGAATCGCCACGGCGCCGCTTCGGTGACTCAATTCGAGTTGCTGCCCATGCCGCCGGATCTGAACAGGAACCCGGTGTGGCCGTACTGGCCGCAGCGGCTGCGCACTTCGTCTTCGCACGAGGAGGGAGTGCAGCGCGACTGGGCTGTTGCGACCAAGCGCTTCGAAGGCAAAAACGGCAAGGTCGAAAAGCTGATCGCGGCACGCATTGAGTGGAAAGATGGAAAAATGCAGGAAGTGCCGGGCTCGGAATTCGGGATGAAGGCTGATCTGGTGCTGCTCGCCATGGGCTTTGTGTCGCCGGTGCAGTCGGTGCTTGAGGCATTTGGCGTGGAGAAGGACGCACGTGGCAACGCAAAGGCAACGACGGATGGCGCGGCCTGCTATGCGACCACAAAGTCCAAGGTATTCGCGGCCGGTGACATGCGCCGCGGCCAGTCGCTCGTGGTATGGGCGATCCGCGAAGGACGCCAGTGTGCGCGCGCGGTCGACGAATTCCTCATGGGTTCGTCGGTATTACCGCGATAACGCCCAAAGACCTAAAAGACCACCGCAAAGGCGCAAAGACGCGAAGAAAACGCAAAGAGTTTCTTCGTCTTTGGTGCTGACATTACTCAATACCTGCGTCTAGACTTTCTTTGCCATACCTTTGCGCCTTCGCGCCTTTGCGGCTATGTTCTTGCCATGACCAAACTAAAAAACGATACGCTGATCCGCGCGCTGCTGCGCGAACCCACACCCTACACGCCAATCTGGCTGATGCGGCAAGCGGGACGTTATTTGCCGGAATACAACCAGACGCGCGCGCGCGCCGGCAATTTTCTGGGGTTATGCAAAAACCCGGATCTTGCAACGGAGGTCACATTGCAACCGCTGGCGCGCTACGCCCTCGACGCGGCGATCGTGTTTTCCGATATTCTTACTATTCCGGACGCGATGGGCCTTGGATTGTATTTTGCTGAAGGCGAGGGGCCAAAATTCGAGCGCCCGCTACGCGAAGAATGGGAGATCCGGGAACTGTCCGCGCCGGACCCCGCAAACCACTTGCGTTATGTACTCGATACCGTCAGCCAGGTGCGCCGCGCGCTTGACGGCAGCGTGCCGTTGATCGGGTTTTCCGGCAGTCCGTTCACACTTGCGTGCTACATGATCGAAGGCCAGGGTAGCAGTGATTTTGCGCGGGTCAAGAAGATGCTTTACCAGCGCCCCGACCTGCTGCACCACGTACTCACGGTCAACACGAGTGCAGTGATCGCTTACTTGAATGCGCAGATCGAAGCCGGCGCACAAGCGGTGATGGTGTTTGACACATGGGGCGGCATGCTCTCGCACGCCGCGTTCCATGAGTTTTCGCTCGCATACACTGCGCGCATCATGGCGGGATTAAAGCGCGAATACGCGGGAGCCCGGGTTCCCAGCATCGTATTCACTAAAGGCGGCGGGGGTTGGTTGGAAAGTATCGCCGCCATCGGTTGCGATGCAGTCGGCGTCGACTGGACCGTCGACATCGGTGCGGCTCGCTCGCGCATCGGCACACGCGTTGCGCTGCAAGGCAACCTGGATCCAGCCGTAATGTTGTCGTCACCTGAAGTCATCCACCGCGAGGCCGGCGCGATTCTCGAAAGCTACGGGCGCGGCAGCGGACACGTGTTTAATCTGGGCCATGGAATTTCGCAACATACCCCGCCCGAAAACATCTCCGCGCTAATCGAGGCGGTACGCGGGTTGAGCGTTAGCTACCACTGAAAACCCGCGCCAGTTGTGGCTTTGCGGAGGATCCCGCCCGCAAACTTATGCACAGCAAGGGTTTGGCGTCATTGTCCTTCCCGCGACACTGTCGTATTTAATCGGATATGTTTTTAACCATTTGATTTATAATGTTTTTATTTATATAAAAGAAAAAAATCAAGAAAATCAGATGGCAATCAGATAGGGCATCACCCAGTTGCCCGAATATTAATCAACAAGTTTATCCACAGCTGTGGTGCGCAAGAGAATTATCTTCATCTGATAAGCGAGTTGTCTAAAGTTTAAGAGAATCAGCGCGAGCATACATCGCTAACCGGCAGTCCGCATGATCCCATCATGAATTTTGTTCGCGTCGCTCTCGACATCCCACGGTCGACACTGTTCGATTACCGCGCCACCGCGCTCACTCGCGATGACATTGGCAGACGCGTGCTGGTGCCATTCGGGAAAAAAATTGCGGTCGGCGTCATTATCGAATTGGCGGACAGCACGACGCTGGCGCCGCAACGCGTGCGCCATATCTTGAGCGTTCAACGTGATGTGCCGCCACTCGCGGAAGATGTCCTAAAACTACTGAGATTCTGCAGCGACTACTATCACCATCCGCTCGGCGAAGTCGTTCTGAATTCACTGCCGACGCGATTGCGGCGACGGCACACGCTTAGGCTCGGCGCGAGCGCAATCTACCGGCTCACCACCGTTGGCGGCGGCGTAGATCCGGCGACGCTGCCGCCCCGCGCGAAAATAAAGCGCGAGGTATTGGGACTATTAGGTGTAGCCAACGAAGGAATCGATGAGGCCAAGCTGCTCGCGATCACGCCGCGCGCGCGCGCCGCGCTAAAAACGATGGTTGGACTGGGTTGGATCGAACGCGTTGCGAACGACCGCGAATCATTGTCCGTCCGCAAAGACCGATTGACCGCCGCGGCCGGACCGGCGTTGACCGGGGAACAGCGCGCCGCCGTCGACAGCGTGCGCAGTGACCGTGGCTTTGTACCGTGGTTGCTCCTGGGTGTAACCGGCAGCGGCAAGACCGAAGTTTATCTGCACCTAATCGACGATATGCTCGCGCGCGATCAACAGGTGCTGCTGCTGGTGCCTGAAATCAATTTGACTCCCCAGCTCGAAGCGCTGGTGCGAACGCGCTTTCCTGCCACCGCGATTGTGTCACTGCACAGCGGTCTTAACGAGAGCGAGCGCTTACATGGATGGCTCGCCGCCCAATCCGGCGCCGCCGGCATTGTGCTTGGCACGCGTCTCGCCATATTTACACCGCTGCCCAAACTGGGTTTGATCGTGGTCGACGAAGAGCACGACGCTTCGTTCAAGCAAATGGACGGGCTGCGCTACTCGGCGCGCGACCTCGCGCTGGTCCGTGCCAAACAACGCGCGATTCCGATCGTGCTTGGGTCGGCGACGCCCGCGCTCGAAACCTTTTACAAAGCCTCGAGTGGCAGCTACCGGATGTTGACGTTGACGCAACGGGTTAATGCGATGCCACCGGACATCGAGTGCGTGGATACACGCCACGCGCCGCTAATAGACGGTTTGTCGCAGGAACTGCTACAGGCAATTCGTAGCACCTTGAAACGTGGCGAGCAGAGCCTGGTTTTCATCAACCGGCGCGGCTATTCGCCGGTCCTGATCTGCCGCAGCTGCAACTGGACCGCGGATTGCCCTCGCTGCTCGGCAAAGCTCGTGCTGCATGCGATCGACCAGCGTCTGCACTGCCACCACTGCGGCCACCGCGAACGCATCCCGCCGGCCTGTCCGCAATGCGGCAATCAGGACCTGCTGCCGCTGGGGCAGGGGACGCAGCGCATCGAAAGCGCACTCGCGCGCACCTTCCCCAGCGCCCGCATCCTGCGCGTCGACCGTGACAGCACCCGCCGAAAATATGCATGGCAAAACATGCGCAGGCAAATTCATGCGCAGGAAATCGATATTCTGGTGGGTACGCAGATTCTCGCGAAAGGGCACGATTTTCCCCAGCTCAATCTGGTCGGCGTCATCAATGCCGACAGTTCCTTATACAGCACCGACTTTCGCGCCGGCGAACGCCTTTTCGCGCGCCTGACCCAGGTTGCCGGACGTGCCGGCCGCGGCACGACGCGCGGCCGCGTCCTGATACAGACTGAATTTCCGCTGCATCCGCTGTATCAGGCTTTGCGGCGCCAGGATTATCCCGCTTACGCGCGGGAACTCCTGGCGGAACGCGGGCAAGCGGGATTTCCGCCATTCGTGCACCAGGCGGTGCTGCGCGCTGAAGCGCCGCAGATTGACGCGGCGCTCGACTTCCTGACGCGCGCTGCGCGTTATGCAGCCCGTATCAACGGCGCGGTGACGATATTTGACCCGGTCCCGGCCAGTTTCGTCCGCCTGGCCGGTCTGGATCGCGCGCAGCTGACGGTGCAGGCGCGCTCACGCTCAGCGTTGCAGAGTTTTCTGCGTGCATGGCACGAACACCTGCTTGCCGCCGGCGAGCGTAAAGTGCGCTGGGCGCTTGATGTCGATCCCCTCGAGTTGTGAGGCACCGCCACCGGCGCCGGCGTGACGCTACGTGTTAAAATTCGCAACTTTTTATGCGGTGGCAAAGCGCGCATACGCCGTAGACGCGCCGCGCCGCCGCTAATTCGCGAACTTGACGACTTGAGCATGGCAATTCCCGCTTACCCTGATTTGCGCGCGCATGCCGCCGGCTTGCTGGAAACCGCGCGCGCAGTGGTTGCGCCTGCTCAATCCGGCGTGACGGTTGTGATCGAGCGGCCGAAACAGGCACAACATGGCGATTTTGCGTGCAATGTCGCGATGCAACTGGCGAAACCGCTCAGACGCAGTCCACGCGATATCGCCACTACGCTGATTGCGGCGCTGCCGGCGTCGCCCTACGTCGCTAAAGCCGAAATTGCAGGCGCAGGATTTATCAACCTGTTTCTCAAACCCGAGATCAAACGCGCCATCGTGCCGTATATTCTGGCGCGCGGGATCGAATATGGCCGTGCGAGCGTCAGGGGCGGCACGAAAATACAGGTCGAGTTCGTGTCGGCCAATCCAACCGGTCCGCTGCATGTCGGCCACGGCCGCGGTGCCGCCTTCGGCGCCAGCCTTGCCAACATCTTGACGGCAGCCGGCTTCGACGTGGAACGCGAGTACTATGTCAACGACGCCGGCCGGCAGATGGACATACTCGCGCTATCGACGTGGTTGCGTTATCTGGAACTTGTCGCTACTCCTATCCCGTTTCCCGCCAACGCGTATCAGGGCGACTACGTAACGGCAATGGCGCGCGAGCTGCTCGCGCGAGGCGGCAAACGTTATCTGCGCAATGCGGCAGACGTGCTCGCCGGTGCGCCCGCTGCGACCCAGGATGCGGAGTCCCGCCTCGATTGTTTGATCGCCAACGCCAAACGATTGCTCGCCGCCGACTACGCCGACATTCATAACCACGCCCTAAACACGCAACTGGCCGACTGTCGCGGCGACCTCGCGGAATTCGGCGTGAACTTCGAACGCTGGTACTCCGAACAGTCGTTATATGATTCCGGCAAGGTCGAACGCGCCGTTACACGGCTGGACGCCGCCGGGCATATTTACAGCAACGATGGCGCAACGTGGTTTCGCTCGACCACGTTCGGCGACGAGAAGGATCGCGTGGTGCGCCGCGACAACGGCCAATTCACCTATTTCGCGTCGGATATCGCCTATCATCTCGACAAAATCGAGCGCGGGTTTACGCGCGTGATCGACGTGTGGGGCGCAGATCATCATGGCTATATACCGCGCGTCAAAGGCGCGCTGGCGGCGCTTGGGGCAGATCCCGCCCAACTGGAGATTGCTCTCGTTCAGTTCGCGGTGCTGTATCGCGGCGGCAAGAAGGTGTCGATGTCAACGCGTGCCGGCGAATTCGTCACCCTGCGCGAGCTGCGCCATGAGGTCGGCAACGATGCGGCCCGGTTCTTCTACGTATTGCGCAAAAGCGACCAACACCTTGATTTCGATCTCGACCTCGCCAAATCACAGAGCAACGACAACCCCGTTTATTACGTCCAATACGCCCACGCGCGGGTGTGCAGCGTGCTCGAGCAATGGGGCGGAAACCCGGCGGCTCTCAGCGCCGCCGACCCGTCGCCGCTGACGGCCGACCAGGAGTCCGCCCTGCTGTCCCGGCTGTCGGAGTATCCCGTCGTAATCGACAACGCGGTGCGCGAACTGTCGCCGCACCTGGTGGCATTTTATTTGCGGGAACTCGCCGCTGAATTTCACAGCTTTTACAATGCGAGCCGCCTGCTGGTGCCCGAGAAGTCCCTCAAACTCGCGCGTCTTGCGCTGGCCGTTGCCGTGCGGCACGTGTTACATAACGGGCTTGCGCTACTGGGTGTCTCGGCACCGGAAAAAATGTAAAATTTCGCCATGAGCAAAGATTACAAGGGGCCCGCCAAAAAGCCGGCCGGCGGCAAAGACGGCGCGGGTTCGTTGCTGATCGGCATTCTCATCGGACTGCTGCTCGGCCTTGGCATCGCGCTCGCCGTCGCCTGGTACATTAACAAAATGCCGACGCCGTTCGTTAACCGCGTCGTGCCGCCGCCGAAAAGCGAGCCCTTGAAAAACGCCGGTCCGGACAAGCCCGACGATAAAGCGGCCAAATCGATGGACGGCAAGCCGCGTTTCGATTTTTACAAGATCCTGCCCGGGTCGGAAGAGCCGGTGACCGAACAACAATTCAAGGAGGCGCAGCAAAAACCATCACCCGCCCAAGCCAAGGAGGCGTTCTATCTGCAAGCCGGCGCCTTCCAGAACGCGCCCGACGCCGACAACCTGAAGGCGCGGCTCGCGTTACTCGGCATCGCGGCCGCCATTCAGACGACCGCGCTGCCCGACAAGGGCGTCTGGCACCGCGTACGGGTTGGCCCTTATACTGTGGTTGAAGAACTCAACCGCGCGCGCGAAACGCTGAAACAAAACGGCATCGAAACCACTCTAATCAAGGTTCGCGAAACGCCAGCGCAACCCGGCAAGTAAATCCCAACGGAGAAATCATGAATCTATTCAGACGTGTAAGCTATGTCGCGGCGCTGCTGGCGTTGTTCGTCACGGGTAACAGCCTGGCGCAGCAATCGCTGATCGCGGGGCGCGATTACACCGTAGTCAGTCCCCCGCAACCCACGGATAGCGGCAAGAAAATCGAAGTAATCGAATTTTTCTGGTACGGCTGTCCGCATTGCTACCATCTCGAGCCGTCCCTCAAAGCCTGGCTCAAACGCAAGCCCGCCGACGTCGAATTCCGATCCGTGCCCGGCACGTTCGGCGCTCCAGCCTGGGAGCCGCTGACGCGCACCTACTATGCGCTCGACGCGATGGGCCTCGCCGGCAAGTATCACGACGCGATTTTCGCCGGCATACACGAGGAAAAGGATCCGGCCAAACAACGCGCCCTGGTTAACGATTCGCGTGTAATCGCTGATTTTCTGGGCAGCAAAGGTGTCGATAAGCAAAAATTTCTCGACGCCTATAATTCATTCGCCGTTAATAGCCGTACCAAGCGTTCCGAGGACATGACGCGCAACTACAACGTGCCCGGCACCCCTGCGCTGGCCATCGAAGGGAAATATCTGGTCAGTCCGTCGAATTTCCCCAGCGCGGACAGCAGCGTGAACTATGACCGGTTCTTCCGCGCTGTCGATCAGCTGATCGCACAGGTACGCAAGGAACGCGGCGGAAAGCAGTAAGCAATGCCCGCGCCCGCTCCCCTCATCCTGCGGCGCGCCCTCTGCTGGCTTGCCCTCGCATGCATCGCATTGCCGGCCTCGGCGCAGCAAATCACGCGCGATGTCGATTATCGTGAAATCGCGCAGCAACCGGTCGCATCCGGCGAGCGCATCGAAGTCATCGACTTCTTTTTCTACGGCTGCCAGTATTGCAACGAATTGCTGCCGCGGGTCGACCGCTGGCGCAAGCGCAAACCCGATGATGTCGTATTTCGCCACATGCCGGTGGTGCGCCACGATTCGTGGATGCCGCTTGCCAAAACCTACTTCACGCTGGAGGCGATGGGCGAGATCGAACGGCTGCATAGCGCGGTTTACCACAGCCATCACGTCGAGGGCCTCTACATGAGCCAGGAAAAAGTAATCTCGGAATGGGCCGCGAAACACGGCGTTGACCGCGATAAGTTCATGACGATTTACGGCTCCGACGAGACGCGCCAGAAAGTGGACCGCGCACGCAAACTGACGGGCGATTACGACATTCAAGGCACACCGTCGCTGGTCGTCGACGGCAGGTATTTGACCGACGGCTCGTCTTCAAAAACAATCGACATCCTTGACGGCATGATCCGGCTCGCGCGCCAGAAGCGCGCCGAGAAAGCCGGCAAGTAGCGCGCAGTGCGCGCGCAACGCCACCTGCTTGAGCACGAGGGCTCTGCACCAACGCATCATCATTACCGGCGCCTCGAGCGGTATTGGCGTCGCGCTGGCGCATTACTATGCCCGGCGCGGCGCGCTACTCGGTCTGATCGCGCGCCGCAAGACTGAACTCGAGCGGCTCGCCGCTCAATTGTCCACGCCGCTACAGATCTACCCCGCCGACGTGCGCGACTCGGCCGCATTGCAGGCGATAGCGGCCGACTTTCTCGCGCGCCACGGCTGCCCCGACATTGTGATCGCGAATGCGGGTATCAGCACCGGTACGCTCACCGAGTTTCCCGAGGACGTCGCCGCGTTCCAGCAGGTGCTCGACATTAATGTGCTCGGCATGGTCAGTACTTTTCAGCCGTTTGTCGCCGCCATGCGCGACGCGCGACAGGGGGCCCTGGTCGGCATCGCAAGCGTCGCCGGTTATCGCGGCCTGCCTGGCGCCGCCGCCTATTCAGCGTCGAAAGCGGCGGCGATCTCGTACCTCGAAAGCCTGCGCGTCGAGCTCAGAACCAGCGGCGTCAAAGTCATCACGATTTGCCCGGGCTATATCGCGACGCCGATGACCTCGCAGAACCCGTACCCGATGCCTTTCATCCTCAGTGCCGATGCGGCGGCGCAACGCATTGCCGGCATCGTCGACCGCGGCAAGACGTTTGCGGTAATCCCGTGGCAAATGGCAATCGTCGCGCGCGCGCTGCGCGTGCTGCCTAACTGGGTTTATGACCGCCTGTTCGGCAACGCCCCGCGCAAGCCGCGCCTGGGTCGTAACTGAGGCGCGGCTGAATCACGCGCAAAGGAGTTCAAGCAAATCCGCGCCGTAGCGTTCGAGCTTGCGCGCACCCACACCGGATATTTTGCTCAACGCCGCCTCGCTGGTCGGGCGCTCGCGGGCCAGTTCGGCCAGCGTCGCATCGTGAAATACGACATAGGCGGGGAGGCCTTGCTCACGGGCGATAGCCGCGCGCCACGCACGCAAGCGCTCCCAGAGTTCGCGCGCCGCACCGTCGAGCCCGGATGCCACTGCCGCGCCGGATCCCTTTTTTGCGGTGCGCTCGCGCTGTCCTTCACGCACCTTGCGAAAACTGATCTCTTGTCCGCCCGCGAGCACCGCACGGCTGGCTGGCGCCAGCTTCAGCGCGCCGTAACCGGCAGGGTCGACCGCGAGCAGGCCGTGCGCAACCAATTGACGAAATACGGCCTGCCATTGCTTCTTATCCAGTTCCTGGCCGATCCCGAAAGTGCTCAAGTCGCGATGTCCCCATTGCACTACCCGGTCGGTCTCGTTACCGAGCAACACATCGATCAGATGCCCGGCGCCGAAACGCTGCCCGCTGCGAAACGCGCAGGACAGCGCCTTCTGCGCCGCCACCGTGCCATCCCACACCTGCGGCGGATCGAGGCAGGTGTCGCAATTGCCGCACGGCGCAGAAGATTCACCAAAATAGGCGAGCAGTCGCACCCGCCGGCACGTCGTCGCCTCACACAATCCGAGCAACGCGTCGAGTTTAGACCCGGCAATGCGTTTGAACTGGGAGTCGGCGTCCGACGCGTCTATCATGCGGCGGTGATTGACGACATCGCCAAGGCCGTACGTCATCCACGCGTCGGCGGGCGCACCATCACGGCCCGCACGGCCGGTTTCCTGATAATAGCCCTCAATGCTTTTCGGCAAATCGAGGTGCGCGACAAAACGCACGTCGGGTTTGTCGATCCCCATGCCGAATGCGATCGTCGCCACCACGATGATCGCGTCGTCGCGCAGGAAACGCGCCTGGTGGCGCGTGCGCGTCGCCGTGTCCATTCCCGCGTGATAGGGGAGCGCGTTGAATCCCTCGGCTGCCAGCCACGCCGCGGTTTCATCGACTTTGCGCCGTGACAGGCAGTAGACGATGCCGGCTTCCCCGCTATGCTCGTCCCGCAGGAAGGCGAGAAGCTGCGCTTTCGCGTTGGCTTTCTCGACGATGCGGTAGCGGATGTTCGGCCGGTCGAAGCTGGAGACAAACACCCGTGCGCCGTCGAGCCCGAGCCGGGTGATGATTTCCGCGCGGGTTTGTTGATCGGCGGTCGCCGTGAGCGCAATGCGCGGCACACCCGCAAAGCGCTCGTGCAACATCGAGAGCTGGATGTATTCCGGACGGAAATCGTGACCCCACTGTGCGACGCAGTGCGCTTCGTCGATCGCGAACAGCGCCAGCCGCCCGGTGCTCTGCAGTTTTTCCAAGAGTTGCATAAAGCGCGGCGTCATCAGGCGCTCCGGCGCCACATACAGTAAATCGTATTCGCCGGCGACCAGCCCGCGCTCAACGCTGGCGGCCTCCTGACTGCCGAGCGTCGAATTCAGAAAGCCGGCGCGCACGCCCGCTTCCTGCAATGCGAATACCTGATCCTGCATAAGCGCGATCAGCGGCGAGACGACAATACCGGTGCCGGTGCGCAGCAGAGCGGGAATCTGGTAGCACAGCGATTTGCCGCCGCCGGTCGGCATCAGGACGAGACAATCGCCGCCGCCGGCTACATGCTTGATGACCTCGGCCTGCAGCCCGCGAAATGCAGGGTAGCCGAAGACTTTTTTGAGTATGGCCCGCGCGTCGGGACGCGTGGCCGCCGTCGCAGCGTTACTCAACCGTAACCGACTTGGCGAGATTGCGCGGCTTGTCGACGTCGTTGCCGCGCGCGAGCGCGGTATGGTACGCCAGCAATTGCAATGGAATCGTATGCAGGATCGGGCTCAGAATTCCTGCATGGTCGGTCAACGTGATCACGTGCACGCCGTCGCTTGCCGCGATATGCGCATCCTGGTCGGCCAGCACATATAGCTCGCCGCCGCGCGCGCGTACTTCCTGCATGTTCGATTTCAGTTTTTCAATCAGCGCATCGCCCGGCGCGATCGCAACGACCGGCATGTTGCCGTCGACGAGCGCGAGCGGGCCGTGCTTCAACTCGCCCGCGGCGTAGGCTTCGGCGTGTATATAGGAGATTTCCTTTAGTTTTAGCGCGCCCTCCATCGCGATCGGATAGTGAATGCCGCGCCCGAGAAATAATGCGTGTTCGTGACCGGCAAACCGCGCAGCCCACGTCTTGATCGACGGTTCAACCTTCAGTACATGCGACAAGGCCGCGGGCAGGTGCCGCAATGCCTGTATCAGCCCCTGCTCCTGCCCGGCCTTGATGCGGCCGCGCATCTTGGCCAGCACCAACGTCAACAACACGAGCGCCGCAAGCTGGGTGGTGAAGGCCTTGGTCGAGGCGACGCCGATTTCAGGGCCGGCGCGCGTCAGGAAGCGCAAATCCGACATCCTCACCAGTGCGCTTTCCGGCACGTTACATATCGTCAGACAGAAGGCATGCCCGAGGCTTTTCGCATGTTTGAGCGCCGCTATCGTATCCGCGGTCTCGCCCGATTGGGAAATGGTGACCACCAGCGCGCGCGGGTTCGGCACGGATGCACGATAGCGATATTCGCTCGCGATCTCGACGTTGCACGGCAGGCCCGCGAGTGATTCGATCCAGTACCGCGCAACCACGCCCGCGTGAAAACTGGTGCCGCATGCCAGTATCAGTACGCTGTCGATTTGACGCAGGATATCGTCGGCGGCAGCGCCGAACAAATGCGGCGAAATGGACTGCGCGTTGGTAACCATTTCGAGCGTGTTGGCGACCGCCCCCGGCTGCTCGAAAATTTCCTTTTGCATGAAGTGGCGATAGGGTCCGAGCTCGACGGCGTCGGCCGTGAGTTTGCTCACATGCATCTCGCGTTCGACCTGTTTGCCCGTTGCATCGCGAATCTCGAAACCGCCGGGCCTGATGTCGACCGCGTCGCCTTCGTCGAGATAAATCATTTTTTTCGTGACCTGCAGCAAAGCCGATGCATCGGAGCCGACGAAATTCTCGCCGTCGCCGACACCCAGCAACAGCGGCGCGCCCATGCGCACGGCAACCAGGCGCTGCGGATCCTTCTCGGCGATGACCGCGATCGCATAGGCACCCTGCAGCTCGCCGGCCGCGGCGCGTGTCGCCGCAAACAGATCTCCCGCAGGCTGCAGTTTCGCGTGTATCAGATGCGCAATCACCTCCGTGTCGGTATCCGATGTGAACTGGTAGCCTGCCTGCCGGAGCCGGGCGCGGATTGCGTCGTGATTTTCGATGATGCCGTTGTGCACGACCGCGATCCCGCCGCTGGTATGCGGATGCGCGTTGCGTTCCGAAGGCACGCCGTGGGTCGCCCAGCGCGTGTGCGCGATGCCGATGTTGCCGGTTAATTTCTGCTGGTCCGCAAGCGCGGCGAGTTCGGCGACGCGGCCGGCGCTGCGCAGCCGCTGCAGTGTACCATTGACGACCGCAACCCCGGCCGAATCGTAGCCGCGGTATTCGAGTTTTTTAAGGCCTTCGAGCAGCACCGGCACGATGTTGCGGGCGGCAACTGCGCCAACGATTCCACACATGGTCGTTTACCCTTCACCCATCATAACGTCAGTCTTCAGCGCTTTTTCGCCGGTCGTTTCCAGCCGGGGTTCGTCACTTGTTTCTTTTCGGTATACGTGAGTTTTCCCGCCGGCGCGTCCTTGGTAATGGTCGCGCCGGCGCCGATGGTCGCGCCGGCGCCTATCCTAACCGGCGCCACGAGCTGGACATCCGAGCCGATATGCACGTTGTCCTCGATAACCGTACGATGTTTGTTCGCGCCGTCGTAATTGCAGGTGATGGTGCCAGCGCCAATATTGACCTGGCGGCCGACGCTCGTATCACCTACGTAAGCGAGGTGATTCGCCTTCGATCCGGCGCCGATGGTCGAGGCCTTGACCTCGACGAAGTTGCCGATGTGGACGTCCGCGGCCAGCGTGGTGCCGGGTCGGATACGCGCATACGGCCCGACGCGGCAGTTGCCGCCGATAGCCGCGTCGTCGATCAGCGAAAACGGCTCGATGCGCGTCGCGGCGCCGATTCGCGTATTCCGTATCACGCAGTTCGCGCCGATCTCGACGCCATCGCCGATTTCAACCACCCCCTCGAACACGCAGTTGACGTCGATGGTCACGTCTTTGCCGCACTGCAGTTCGCCACGCACGTCGACACGCAATGGGTCAGCGAGCGTTACCCCCGCGTCGAGCAGGCGTGCCGCCGTCCGCTGCTGGTACAGCCGCTCGAGCTGCGCGAGCTGCTGCTTACTGTTGACGCCGAGAATTTCACAGCGATCGCGCGGAAAACACGCTTCGATTGTGACGCCGTCCTTCAACGCCAGCGCCACGACGTCGGTCAGGTAGTACTCGCGCTGGGCATTGCGGTTGGAGAGTTGCGCGAGCCAGCTTGCGAGCCGTTTGCCCGGCAACAGCATAATCCCGGTATTGATCTCCCGGATGCGGCGTTGTTTTTCGCTCGCATCTTTTTCCTCGACGATACGGGTGATGGCGCGCTTGGCGTCGCGTACGATACGGCCGTAGCCGTGCGCATCGTCGAGCTCGGCCGTCAGCAATTTCAAGCGCTCGCCTTTGCCGGTCGTCAATGCCGTCAGGGTTTCGCGCGCGAGCAATGGTACATCGCCATATAGCACCAGCGTATCGCGGCGCGGATCGAGGTGCGGCAGCGCCTGCTTGAGCGCGTGGCCGGTGCCGAGTTGCGGCTGCTGTTTGATGAAAACGAGGTCATCGGCGCGCAGCGCGTCCGGCACCTCTTCGCCGCCGTGGCCGTAGACGATGCAAATCCGCGCCGGCTTGAGGCTGCGCGCGGCCGCGATCACATGCGCGAGCAGCGGCCGCCCGGCAAGCCGGTGCAGCACTTTCGGCCGCGCCGAATACATGCGTTTGCCCTGACCGGCGGCCAGAATTACAACGTTGATTGCCATTGTAGAATTATCGCATAACGCCCGTGCACGAACGCCTGGCCCGCCTGCCTGGACAAACCTCCACTTTTTCGCGGGGTTGCGTCACCTAACAGCGGCTGGATGGGCAGGTTACGGATCCCGCCCGTCCGCAGTCCCTTTCGTTGTGGGATTTTCATCCGCGTGTATCGGCGCGCGCCGCGACATAAGTCGCAAGCATGTCGCGTTGCGCCGCGGTCAGATGCAGTCCGGCTTTGGTGCGGCGATACAGAATATCGTCGCCGGTTAACGCCCATTCCCGTTCGATCAGGTAATCGACTTCGCGCGCGTACAAGTCCGCACCGAAGTGCGTGCCGAGGTCGGATAAGCCGTTCGCAGCTTGGAGCAACTGATACGCATTGCTGCCATGGCGGCGCGCCAGCGCGTGCCGCAAGCTCTCCGCCAACCACGGAAAATCATGCTGCATCCGTACGTCCGCAAACTGCGCGAAACCGCCGCCCGGAATATCGCCGCCGGACAGGGCGGTGGTCGCGGTCCACGCCGCTTGCCGGCCCGGGAACCACGGCGCGAGCTTGTCGAGCGCGTGTTCGGCGAGTTTGCGGTAAGTCGTGATCTTGCCGCCGAAGACGGAGAGTACGGGTGCTGCGCCCGCATCGGCGTCGAGCCGCAGGGTGTAATCGCGCGTTACGGCGGACGGGTCGGCGGTGCCGTCGTCGTACAGCGGGCGTATGCCGGCATAAGTCCACACGGCATCCGCCGGCGCGATCGGCTGCGCCAGATAACGATTCACCGCCCGGCACAGGTAGGCGATTTCCGCAGCGCTTGCGCTGGGCGCGGCGGGGTCGCCCGCGACCGCGACATCGGTGGTGCCGATCAGCGTGAATCGGCCCTCGTAGGGAATCATGAAAACAACGCGCCGGTCGTCGTTTTGCAGGACGTAGGCGTGCGCCCCGTCGTATAGTCGCGGCACGACGATATGGCTGCCCTTGACCAGCTTGACGTTGTCTTTGCTCGGCTGATGCAGGCGATCGTTGAGCACCTGCTTGACCCACGGGCCGGCTGCGTTGACGATTGCGCGTGCGGTTATCACGCGTTGCGGTGCGCCGGCGCAGCTCAGTTGCGCCCGCCACACCTCGCCGCTACGCTTCGCGAAAACGCATTCGGTGCGCGTCAGAATCACGGCGCCCAGTTGGCGCGCGCTCAACGCATTAGCGACCACCAGCCGCGCATCATCGACGCGGCAATCCGAATAGATAAAGCCGCGGGTGAGGGCGGACTTCAGTCCGCAACCGTATGGCGACTTGCGAAAATCGACGCCATGCGATCCCGCCAGCCGCGTGCGGCGCCCCAAATGGTCATACAGATACAATCCGGCGCGTATCATCCAGCGCGGGCGCAAATCCGGCACATGCGGCATCACGAAACGCAGCGGATGAACCAGATGCGGCGCTATATTAAGCAGCACCTCGCGCTCGCTCAACGCCTCGGCAACCAGCCGGAATTCATACTGCTCGAGATAACGCAATCCGCCATGGATGAGTTTGCTGCTCCATGACGAAGTGGCCGCCGCGAGATCGTCTTTCTCGACCAGTAATACTGACAACCCGCGGCCGGCCGCGTCGCGCGCAATGCCGGCGCCGTTGATGCCGCCGCCGATAATCAGCAGATCGTATTGCGGAATCCCGCCTGCCATAAATTGGCCTGAAAATTTTAGTCGCCGCGCCCGTCGATTCTAATCCATCGCTGCGCCGGAAAATAAAAAAGGCAGTCGTTGACTGCCTTGTTTCGCGGTTCGCCAGCCCGGCGCCTATTTTTTTTGTCGCAGCTTGCGGATAGCGGCAAGCTGGGCCGCCAGCATGGCCAGTTCCGCCTCCACCGACGCGATTTCCAGCTTGTCCTGGGCTTTGGTCCGCGCTTCCTCCGCGCGCTTGATTGCCTCGCCCGCCTTGGCTTCGTCGAGGTCGGTTCCGCGGATCGCCGTGTCGGCAAGCACGGTAACGACCTTGGGTTGCACCTCGAGGATGCCGCCGGCGACGAAAATCAATTCTTCAGCGCCGCCGCCCGCAGGCTGGATGCGAACCGAACCGGGCTTGATGCGCGTAATGAGCGGTGTGTGCTGCGGATAAATGCCGAGTTCTCCCGCCTCGCCCGGCAGCACCACGAATTCCGCCTC
This sequence comes from Betaproteobacteria bacterium, assembly GCA_031399805.1. Taxonomy (GTDB): domain Bacteria; phylum Pseudomonadota; class Gammaproteobacteria; order Burkholderiales; family SG8-41; genus PALSA-1004. The sequence goes on from JANNPG010000076.1 coordinate 17,538, forward strand.
GCCCGAGTAAATGCTTTCCTCGGCGCTGACTACGTCGACATGCAGGGTATGTGCCATGGCTGTTATGCGGCCTTCGCCTTCGCTTGTGCTTCCTCGATGCCGCCGACCATGTAGAAGGCCTGCTCGGGCATATGGTCGCATTCGCCGTCAACGATCATCTTAAAACCCTTGATCGTGTCTTTGAGCGTCACGTATTTGCCGGGTGAGCCCGTGAATACTTCGGCCACGTGGAAAGGCTGCGACAGGAAGCGCTGGATCTTGCGCGCACGTCCCACCGCGAGCTTGTCTTCGGGAGATAGTTCGTCCATGCCGAGAATCGCGATGATGTCGCGCAGCTCTTTGTAACGCTGCAGCACCGCCTGCACCGCGCGCGTGGTGTTGTAATGGTCTTCGCCGATCACATGCGGATCAACCTGGCGCGAGGTCGAATCGAGCGGGTCCACCGCGGGATAAATACCGAGCGAGGCGATATCCCGCGACAGCACGACGGTTGCGTCGAGGTGGCCGAACGTCGTGGCCGGAGAGGGGTCGGTCAAATCGTCCGCCGGCACGTATACCGCCTGGATGGACGTGATTGATCCGGTCTTGGTCGACGTAATGCGCTCCTGCAGGCGGCCCATTTCTTCGGCGAGCGTTGGCTGGTAGCCTACCGCCGATGGCATCCGCCCCAAGAGCGCCGAGACTTCGGTGCCCGCGAGCGTGAAGCGGTAGATGTTGTCGACGAAGAACAGAATATCGCGGCCTTCATCGCGAAAGCTCTCCGCCATGGTGAGGCCGCTTAACGCCACGCGCAGGCGGTTGCCCGGCGGTTCGTTCATCTGGCCGAACACCATCGCCACTTTCGATTCGGGCAGATTATCGAGCTTGATAACGCCCGCTTCCGACATCTCGTGGTAGAAGTCATTGCCCTCGCGGGTGCGTTCGCCAACGCCGGCAAATACCGACAGACCGCTGTGCTGTTTGGCGATGTTATTGATGAGTTCCAGCATGTTCACGGTCTTGCCGACGCCGGCGCCGCCGAACAAGCCGACCTTGCCGCCTTTGGCGAACGGGCAGATCAGATCGATAACCTTGATACCGGTTTCGAGTAACTCGACCGACGGCGACAATTCGTCGAACTTCGGCGCGGGTTGATGGATCGAGCGGCGCTCGTCGGTGAGAATCGGGCCCACTTCGTCGATGGGTCGACCGAGCACGTCCATGATGCGGCCGAGTGTGGCCTGGCCCACCGGGACCGAAATCGGTTTGCCGGTGTTGGTGACTTTCATGCCGCGCCGCAGGCCGTCGGAAGAGCCAAGCGCGATGGTACGCACGATGCCATCGCCGAGTTGTTGTTCGACTTCGAACGTGAGTCCTTTTTCGGCCAGCGGATTGGTCGCGTCTTCTTCCAGAACCAGTGCGTCGTAGATTCGCGGCATCGCTTCGCGCGGAAATGCAATGTCAGTTACTGCGCCGATACACTGGACGATGGTGCCTTGTGCTTGTGCCATAGCGTTCTTCCTAAGCGTTCAATTCAATATTGTTAAACCGCTGCTTCTGGACAATTTGGTCTCGCCGTAACGTGCGCTACGCGCACATTAGTCTTGCCCGATCGTCGCAAACGACGCGTCATACCGCCGCCGCCCCGCCGACGATCTCGGAGAGCTCCTTGGTGATCGCGGCCTGGCGCGACTTGTTGTAAATCAGCGTCAATTCGTCGATCACGTTCGCCGCGTTGTCCGATGCGGACTTCATCGCCACCATGCGCGCCGTTTGCTCGGAAGCCATGTTCTCGTACAGCGCCTGTAATATGATCGCTTCGATATAGCGCGTAAGCACCTGGTCGAGGACAGCCTTGG
>JANNPG010000083.1:0-3173 GCA_031399805.1 Betaproteobacteria bacterium
CCTTCCCTTTTGTGTGCAACGATGTACGCCGATGAACGCCGATAAGATCAAGGGCAGATGAAACCACAGATAAACATTTACACGCGGATAAGATCAAACCCGAAGATCAAGAACAGATTAGCCGCCGATGAACGCCGATAAGGTCAAGACCAAGAACCATTGAGCCACAGATACACACAGATAAACACGGATACACACGGAAGAAAATGCAACATTGACGGTATTGCCGTTCCTGCTCTGACTTTGGTCTTGACGTTATCTGTGTTCATCTGTGTTTATCCGTGGCTTGTTTGATCTTGGTCTTATCAGTGTTCATCGGCGGTTAAACTAATCGGGTTATGCATTTGACTTTCATCGGCGTGTATCGGCGTTCATCGGCGGCTAAATGTTTGTGCTTTTGACTTTCATCTGCGTTTATCCGTGTTTATCTGTGGCTTAATAGTTCTTTGACCGCGACCCCAGCCCCATGTGGCCACTGCTCGTCCGCAACATCCTGTTTCCCGCACACGAGGCGCTGCTGCGACGCCCGACGTTGCCCATCCTGCGTCGGCTGGCGGAAGAGGCGCCGCGTTCGGATGACTACATCAAGCGCTACCAGGCGCAGCAGATTGCGGCGCTGGTTCAGCACGCGCGTGCGGCTGTTCCGTACTGGCGGGACAAATCCCGCCCTGCAAACCCTCCTCCGACCAGCGGTCACGCTCTCCCGCAGAACACACTCCCCATCCTCACTCGCGCGGAAATTCACCTCCACCGCGAAGCGATGCGTTGGCCCGACGCGCCCGGCAAGCTGATTCGCCACACCTCGAGCGGCACAACCGACGACAACCTCATCTTTTACCTCGATCGGCAGCGTCAGGCCTGGGATCGGGCGTTACGGATTCGCGCGCTCGCGAGGCTCGGTGTTCAGGTCGGCGAGAAGCAGTTGCACTTCTGGCCAAAATTCGACGCCGGCGGCTCGCTTGGATTACTCAAGGACACGGCGCGTTTAGTGCGTGACCGGCTATTCAACGAACCGGTTTTTGAACTGCGCCCGTTGACTTCCGAGCGCATGGACGCGGCCCTGGCGTTCCTCGACAAGTACCGGCCCGGAATCATCGTCGGCTACCCGAGTTGGCTGTTCGCGCTGGCGCAGCGGCGTCTACTCCACTCCCGCGGCGGCCACGCTACGCTAATGCCGCGCTATATCCTGAGCACCGGAGAACTGCTTTACGACTTCCAGCGTCAGGCCATCGAGTCCGCATTCGGCGCGCGCGTGGTCGAGGAATATGGCTTGCACGACGTCGGGCTCATCGCCAGCGAAGACGCGGCGGGTTCCTGGGTCGTCAACTGGCAGCATATCGTCGTCGAAGTGTTGCGCGACGGGCGACCGGCGCGCCCCGGCGAGATGGGGGAGATCGTCGTTACCAACCTGCACTCGCACGTCATGCCGTTCATCCGCTACGCAACGGGCGACATCGTGACGGTGCCGTCTGCTGCCGGCGCGATTGCGCCGGCTGGCCCCCCGACCCTCATGCGCATCGAAGGGCGCGCGAGCGACGTGCTCGTCACCACGGACGGACGGCTTCATTCGAACCGCGAACTGGTCGATGCGCTCGTGCGCGACACGGGCGTGACAGAATTCAGCCTCCACCAGACCGCGCCCGATCGAATCCTGTGCATGACGATCCGTGACGGCGGCTGGATCGGACAGGAAGGAAGAGTGACCGAGTTGTTGCGTTCGATGCTCGGCCGCTCGCTGCAGGTGACATGGAAAATTGGTGGTGCTTTCCGGCCACTGAAGAGCAGCAAGCGACGCTACGTCTGCAGTCCGGTCGCGCAGACGCTGCTCGCGCACGATCGCGAATCGGGCATGTTCCTGTCCCGCGCATGGCCACAGCGGGTGCTGGATGCAGCTTGACGCGCCGCTAAGCCCGCGCGGTTCCCTGTCCCGGCTGCTTGGTTTCCTGAAGCCGTACCAAGGTCGCGTATCGATCGCGGTGGCCGTGACGCTGCTCGCGTCCGTTGTCGCACTCGCCATACCCTGGTTCGGCCGTCCGGCTCTCGACCGCGTCGTGGCAACCCGCGCGGCAGCCGACGTACACCATGCGTTTCTCGTGCTCGGTGTACTGTTGCTCGTCACCGCGGCGCTCAACCTTGCGCGGGACGTGCTGACCAACCGCCTCGGCCACCGTATCGTAACGGATCTTCGGCAGAAAATGATCGTCCACGCGCTGCAATTGCCGGTCGCGTACTTCGATCGTGCACGCCTGGGCAATCTGATGTCCCTGCTCACGACCGACAGCGAGCAGTTGCGGCGGACGATGACGGAGGACCCGATACGTGCGGTCGGCGACCTCGCGATGGTGATCGGTGGCGCGGTGCTGTTGCTGACGCTCGATTGGAGACTCACCACGGCGCTCATGGCCGTGGGGCTTGCCGTGCCGGTCGGTCATCGCTGGCTAAATCCGCAACTGCGCCTGCTCAATCGCACCACGCTGGATGCGGCTTCGTCGGCGCTGTCGCGAACGGGCGAGGCGATCTCAAACCTGCGGCTGGTGAAGTCGTTCGGGCGCGAGCGACACGAAGGGTCGATCGCTGCGACTGCTCTGGACAGCGTGTGCGAAGCCGCCACCCGCGCAAGTCGTTTCGAATCCCTGGTCTGGACCGGTTTGTACGCGGCGTTCGGCCTGGTTGCGCTGGCGGTAATCTGGTACGGCGTACTGGGGGTCGTCGCGGGCCAGGTTTCCCTCGGTACGATGGTCGCCTATTTCTACACCCTGACCATCGTCGCGGCGCCCCTGACGTCGGTCGCGGGTGTTGCGGCCAGAGCCCAACGCGCCGGCGCCGCGGCCGATCGTGTCTACGCGATCCTCGACCGGCCGCCGGAGGCCGACGACCCGTCCGGGGCGCCGGATCTGCACGTCACGCGCGGCGAGGTCGAGTTTGTGGCGGTTGGATTCACCTATGAGACGGGTGAGCCTGTGCTGCGCGGCTTCACTCTGCAGGTACCGCCTGGCAACACGATGGCGTTGGTCGGCGCGACGGGTGCCGGAAAGTCTACGGTGATGTGGCTGCTGCAACGTTTCTACGAACCGATGGGCGGGGATATCCTCATCGACGGGGTGTCGATCGCGACGGTAACGCGCCGGTCGCTGCGCGAGGCGTTTGCGGTCGTCCCGCAGGAGGCGTTGCTG
>JANNPG010000334.1:0-7288 GCA_031399805.1 Betaproteobacteria bacterium
ACACCGCCGCCGAACTGGTATATACGAAGCGCCGCACTTTGTGTTTTTGTGCGGCGGTCAGCGCGTTGAGCGTCCCGCCCTGATTGACTTCAATGCTGGATGCGGGGTCCCGCGCTTCGCGCGCCGCTCCCGCGGTGACCGCGGCGCAAAGAAACACGCCGTCGATGCGCCGCCCCGCGACAACGTCGTCGATGGCCGCCGCATCGCACCCGCTGGCCTTGATGACTTCAACCTTCGCGCCATGGGACGCCAGCGCTTCCCGCACCGCCGGCGGCGGCGCGCCGGCATCAAGCAGCACCACCGCGTCACCGCGCGCAAGCAAGGCTTCAACCACGTTCATCCCGACGTAGCCTGCGCCACCTGTAACCAGCACTGTCATGTCATCGGTTAAATTTGAAATTCAAGATCTTTAACCGCAAAGGACGCGAAGGACGCGAAGGAAAACCAATGCAATGTTAAAAGTGGGTTGCCCTATCATAAACCTGCTCCACTTACTGTTCCCCAACCTTCTGTTTGTCCTTTATCGTTCATTCGCCTTTCCTTTGCGTCCTTTGCGTCCTTCGCGGTTCAGCTTTGGCTTTAGCTGCCGGGAACGATGCCCGCGGGCAGCGACTCGATGAACTGGCAGATTTCCCCCGGCCGCGTGATCCAGACGTTCTCGCGATGGTTGAGTATGTGCTCGACCACGCGCCGGAACTGCCGCAGCCGGTGCGGCTGGCCGAGCACGAAGCTGTGCAGCACGATCCCCATCACCAACGGGCGGCGCGCCGACTCCTCGCTCATTTCGTCAAACTGGTCGATCAGGCTGCCGCAAAAGAGCTGCTGCGGCGTGCGGCGCGAGACGATCTCGAGCGAATCATTGAGGTCGTGAGCGTAAGGAATGGACAGCAGCGGCCCGTGCCTGGTGCGAAACCACACCGGCTGGTCGTCGAGCGGCCAGTCCATCATGTAGCGAAAGCCCGCTTCCTTCAACAGATCGAGCGAATCATGCGTCTGCGAGATATACGGTGCGAGCCAGCCGAGCGCTTTTTTTCCTTCGTGCTGCTCGATCCTGGCGGCGGCTTCAAATATGCACGCGCGCTCTTCAGTGGGACTCATATCCGCCTGGCGTTCCGCATTGGTGCGGCCGTGGCCGACGATCTCGTCGCCGCGCTGGCTATAGGCGGCGACCAGTTCCGGACAATAGTCGTAGAGCTCGGTGTTGACCAGCACCGCGAAAGGCAGCTCGTAGGTCTGCGCGAATTCGAGCAGCCGCCATGCGCCGACGCGGTTGCCGTAGTCGCGCCACGCGTAGCTACGCGCGTTTGGCTGCGGATGCGGTGCGCCATAATCGTTGCCCAGCCCCTCGCCGTACGCGAAGTGCTCGACGTTCAACGAAAAATGCACTGCAAGCCGCTTGCCGCCCGGAAAACTATAATCGGGACGCTTGCTGATTGCCGAATAGTCGTAGCGATCATGCGTCTTGAGCATGGCGATTCCCCTGAAGTTACAAAGCGAACGTTCCGGCAAACGCGCTGAAGTCGGGTATTCCCTCGAGCCGCATCAGTCCGTCGTACAGCTCCTGCGTCACGACCTGCCCCCATACCGGCGCGCCGAGTTCGAAAAACTTGGCGCTCAATTCCGCCGGCTGGTGCGGGTTCGCCGGCTCGCCCTTGGTGACGACACAGCGCCCGTCGTAGGCCACGCCGTTTTTCAGCACGATGCGCACGGTCACCGGTTGCTCGTGCGGGTAGCGCGCGGTGAACGCTGGATCTTCCCGCAAATCCACGCGCTGCGCGAGCGCCTGGATTTGCGGGATGGCGACGGCATCCTCATCGAAGCTCGCGAGCCCCGAGCGACCGTGATACAGAATGCTCGCCAGCGCGAACGGCACCGAGAAGCGCGCGCCGAAGCTGCTGACGACGCGCTTTTCAGCGAGCATCGCGGCAAGCATGTAGGCGCGCACCTCGATGCGTTCGATTTGCGCCGTGTCGAGCCGGCCGCCGGCAACTTTCGCGAGCAGGTCTTCGAGCGCGTCTATCGCCGAGTGCGCGTAGCGGCCGGTCGGATGCAGTTTGAAATAGCTCTGCGCCATCAGCCACTCCGAGCCCAGGCCGGCGACCACTTGGGCGGGATCGAACGTGTCCGACAGGATCTTCCCGTACACCGCGGCAACGCCGTCGATCTCGCCCGTAAAACCGCATTCGATGAGCCGCGCCGCCATCAATCCCATATACCCCGAGTGGCCGGTGAATATATTGCGCACCGTCGCGCCGTCGAGCAGCGTCTGGCGGCTGGTCGCCATGCCCATGGTCGACGCGCAATTGATGAGTTCGAGCATTTGCGGCGCATTGAAACCCTTCAACCGGCCCGCCGCGATCGCAGCACCCATCACGCCGTAGGTGCCATGCGGATGCACGGTCAGCTTCACGTTCGACGCGCGGCTTATGCGCGACGACAGTTCATAGCCGAGCGCCACGGCGAGCAGGAGGCTCGCGCCGGATACCTGGAGTTCCTGCGCGAGCGCGACCGCCGCCGGCACAACCTGGATGCCGGGATGCCCTTTCGCGAACAGATTGCCTTCATCGAGCTCAAGCCACGTGCCGGCGGTGCCGTTGAGCAGCGCGGCATCCAGGGCCGGCGCGCGTTTGCCCGCGCCTATCACCCATGCGCGGCCGGGTGCCGCCTGCGCGAGCTGCTTCGCAACCAGCGCTTGCATCTCGCGCTGCTGCATTCCCGCCGCGATGACGGGTATGCAGTCCGCGATTATCCAGCGCGCGCGCTCACGCGCGGCGTCACTCAAGCTAGCGAGTGTGGCGTCGGCTGCGAACGCGGCGAGCGTGGTCAGATACTTGGGCGGTGTACGGTCGGACACGGTGGCTGCCGGTTACGGCAATCGGTGATTTTTGCATTCTACTACCCGCGCCTCCAAGGTTTTCCGCTTCCCCGGAACCGCGGCCTCCGGGATGCTTGATATGGATCAATCCGCCTCGCCCCGGAAGTGGGCATTCTTGCCTTTGGAAAGACAGAGCCGGAGCCCTGCCATGACAAATGCGCCCTTGCCGCCACTCGCCGAACGCGCGATCGCACTGATCAAGAACGAACACCGCGCGCTCGCGCTCGTGCTCGGCGCGATGCAGGCGCTCATCGCCCGCTACCGGGATGCCGGCGGCGAACGGAACTTCGAGTTGTTCGACGCGATGCTGCGCTACATCGAAAATGTGCCGGACCTCCTGCATCACCCAAAGGAAGACCAGGTGCTGTTTCCCGCATTGGTGCGGCGCTCCAGTGAGGCGAAAAAACTGGTCGACGAACTCGAACGCGATCACGCGCGCGGCGAACCGATGATCGTTGCGTTGCACGGCGCGTTTCACGCGTTTAGCTATGGCACGGTGAACGGGCTCAACCAGCTTGCCACCGCGGTCGACGAGTTCGCCGAGTTTTACTGGGATCACATGCGCAGGGAGGAACAACAGTTGCTGCCGCTGGCTGTCGTTCATCTCACGCCCGAAGACTGGCAGCGCGTCGCGAGCGCATTCGGCGACAACACCGACCCGCTGTTCGGCGCGGAACTTGCCGACGACTACCGCCGGCTTTACCAGCACATCACCGAATCGGCGCCGCGGGATCTGAAGTCGCTGCTTGAAGGCGCAGCGCTTACGGCCACGTAATATCCTCGGGCTACGGGCCGTTACCTCGCTAACGCAACACGCCGGCGGTCTTGGCCGCGTGAGTCGCGATAACATCCATCAGCGGTGGGGACAGGCAATCGTACGGCTCGAGCTTGAGTTCTTTCAACCTTGCCCTGACCGCGCCCATGTTATCGGGATTCGCGCCCGACTCGATTATCGACGAAACAAATGCCGCGAATTCCGGCGGCGCCCAGCCTTGATCCGTCGATCGCTCGATATGGATGAAATCGAATCCGTATAACGGATGCCCCTTGTTCTCGATCCGGCCATACATGTGGACACCGCACTCTTTGCAGGCATGCCGTTGTATTGTCGCCTTGGGATCCACCACCGCAAGTTTGTTTCCGTTCGCCTTGACATTGAGGTTGTCACGCGCGACGACGGCAACCTGCGAGAACAGCGCCCCTTTCGGCTTCCAGCACTTCGTACAGCCGCACACATGATTGTGCGCGCACTGCCCTTTGATTGTTACCTCGACCTTGTTCTGCGCGCAGTCGCACGATAGCGTGCCGCCGGCAAAGGCCGTTGCCGCGGGTTTCAATCCACCATCGACCGCTGGATGTATCTTTACGTTACTCATGATGATTTCTCCTTTTTACGGTTTCGCGTACTCGACGAATACGCTCTTGCCGCCCTTGATGATCCACTGGCCCATGCCGCGCCCGAGCTGATCGCCGTTGGGCGTAAACTCGCACGTCGATCCCGCGCCCGCGAAATTAATCGCCTTGCCGGAGCGGATCAGTTTCAGCGCATCGACCACGTCGTCGACATTCTCGCCGGGACCGTTGCACACGGGGATGATCTGCTTCGACCACTCGGCCGCGACCGGACTCTTGGCTTTTTCCATCGCCATCGCGGTGACCGCAATCTGGTCGTGCGTGTTCGGCGGAAACAGGAACAACTTGTCGTCAGGCGCGCCCATGAGCTTCACGAACTTCTTGTAGGCGGGCGCGCTGACATCCGGCATCGGCTGAAAATGCCGGATGCCTTCGGCCACCTGCGCGCCGACCGCCTCGACAAATCTGCCCTCGGCGTCAGCCATGATCGACAAGGCGATCACCTTGCTGTCGAAACCGCCGCGATAGACCTCCTTCATGATCGACACGAAGTCGGGCAGCAGGCCGAAACAGCATACCGCTTCCGGTTTCTTGCCGAATATGCGCTCGACCTCGGCACGATAGGACGGCTGCTCGGGGTTATAGATCAGCGAGTCGGTCACCGTGCGGCCGGACGCTCTCACCTGCTCCTCGACGCCTTTCATGATCGGCAGCACGAATGCGTTCTGCAGTCCCATGAGGCCGGTGCTCTTGTAGTTCAGACGCAGCACCGCGCGGCCGATCACGATGCCCCAGTCGGTGGCCTTCATCTGGAAGCGCCATACGAAGCCCTGGGTGTCGCCCTCGGTGATCGCGTTGGCCGCGCTCGATACCATGAGCACCGCCTTGTTCTGGATCGCGATCGGCCGCGACGACATGCCTTCCGGCGTGCCCCAATAGCCGACGAGCGACTGGCATTTGTGCACGTTGATGAACTTCTGCGAAAGATTCGCCGCGACCGACGCGCTCGACTCCGAATCCTCGATGAAGAGTTCCAGCTTGCGCCCGCCCAGAATGCCGCCCGCACTGTTGATCTTCGCCGCCGTACGCCTGGCGGCTTCGGCCATATCGGGTCCGTATGCGCCGGCGTTGCCGGTCAGCGGCACCGCCACGCCGATCGGGATCGTTGCGCCCTGCGCGTGAGCGAGATTGAGAAACGGCGCGGTAAGCGGCGTGATCGCTGCAGCGCCCAGCGTTTTGAGAACCTTACGACGGGTAAATTTATTCATCTGACTCCTCCTGTGACGTATCCCAACCGCGAAAAAAACAACTGCACTCTGGAGCGCGTTTCACTATGTTACTCGCTCTTACTTCAAATCGGCTTGCAACCGGTACTCGCGCATGAACCCCTGCGGCCGGTAGATCAGCAGCATGATGAGGCCGACGCCGATGATGATGATGCGGATGGCGGCCAGTTGATCCGAATCGATGCCCGGAATCAGGTCTTTCGCGAAGCGTGAACCCTCCAGCAGCAACATGACGACTGCCGCGCCCAAAATCGTGCCGCGATGCGCGCCGCGCCCGCCGGCGATCACCGCCATGAACGCATAGGCAATTACGATCGTGGAAAATTGCGTCGGGTCGATATACTGGTAATAAAAGGCGTGCAGCGAACCGGCGAGCCCGATGAATGCGCCGCCGAGCGCGAAGATACGCACGCGCGCCCACAGCACGTGCTTGCCGAGCGTGGCGGCGACCACGTCATCCTCGCGCACCGCGCGCATGATGCGCCCGAACGGCGAACGCGCAATCGAATTCAGAAACCACAGTGTGCCGAGCACCAGCGCCACCGACAGACCCAGCAGAAAATACTGGTAATACTCCGGCGGCACCACGTCCCCCAGCGGTCGCGGTATGCCCGTCAACCCGAGCGCACCCTTGGTCAGCCAGTCCTCGTTCAGCGCCACCAGCCGCAGCATTTCACCGACGCCCAACGTAACAATCGCGAAGTAGTCTTCCTCCGTCACGCGCAATGTGACAAATGCGACCACGCCGCACACCGCGGCGACGATCGCCATGGCTCCCAGCGTCGCAAAAAATGTATTGGCGCCGCCCTTGAGTATCAGGAGCGCGCAGCTATAGGCGCCGAGCGCGTAGAGTCCCGCGAGCCCGAAATTCACCATGCCGCCGAGCCCCCACTGAAAATTCAGCGCCAGCGCGAGTATCGCCGAGAAGCACACGACGATGGACATCAGGATAAGAAAGGAAATCATTAGCGGCTCATTTGCGTCTTATTTACGTCTCATTTGCGTATATACGGCTGGCCGAACAACCCCTGCGGGCGGAAGATCAGAATCAACGCGATCACGCACAACGGAATGCCGATGCGATAATTGGGCGGTATCACCAGCGTCGACAACTCGCTCACCATGCCGATGATAAGCGCGCCGACGAAAGCGCCCAGCGGGCTGCCGAGCCCGCCGAGAATGGCCGCCGCAAATATGGCGATCAGATAGCTCGAGCCCATCGGCGGCTCGAGGGCGCGGTCCATGCCGATCAGGACTCCGCCGACCGCGAGCAGGATACCGGCGATGAACCACGTCCAGCGGATAATGCGCGGACTCTCGATCCCACGCACGAGTGCCAGCGCCGGATTGTCCGCCACTGCGCGCATCGCGCGGCCGATCGGCATGCGCGTGAGCAATACGTACATCGCGAGCATCGCGAGCGTGGAAACGCCGATGATGATCATCTGTTCGCGATTCATGCGGATGTCGAGAAACCGGAACGGCCGCGCAAGTTCGATCGCGAAACTGCGCGCCGTATTGCCGTACGCAAGGCGCGCGATATTCTCGAGCACGAACCCGAGTCCGAGCGACGCGACCATCAATGTGATCGAACCGCGCTCGCGCAGCGGCTTGAAGGTCAGATGATCGACCACGATCAGCAGACCGCCAAACGCCACGGCACCGACCGCGGTCGCCACGACGAGCGGCCAGCCGAGCTGCACGTTCAGCGCGAACACCATGTAAGCGGCAAGCGTCATCATCGCGCCCACCGCGAAGTTCGGAAACTTGAGCA
>JANNPG010000091.1:0-9064 GCA_031399805.1 Betaproteobacteria bacterium
CGATGGCTACTTTAAACGCCGCGTGCACTGGACAGCCGCGGCAGCGATGGTAAGCTTGCCGGCATGTACATCGTTTGCGCGCACACTGTCACGCCACGGCGCCCCTAACCACATGATCGTTTTCAATCTGACTTGCAGCAACGAGCACAGTTTCGAGGGATGGTTTGCCTCGGCCGCTGATTTCGAACGCCAACAGCAGGCGACGCAGCTGAACTGCCCCTTGTGCGGCAGCACCGAGGTCAATAAAGGCCTGCATGCACCTTATGTAAATACCGGCAGCATGCCGCAATTACCGCAACGGCCGCAGCAAGCGCGGGACGTGTCCGGCCAGTACATCAACATCAGCGAGGAAGTGACCCGCCTCATCGAGCATCTCATAGCGAATACCGAGGATGTCGGCAACGAATTTCCCGAGGAGGCGCGCAAGATTCACTACTGCGAGGCACCCGAGCGCAAAATCCGCGGGAATGCGTCGCACGAGGAAGTTCAGGAATTGCGCGAGGAAGGCATCGATGTGGTGGCAGTGCCGGTTCCGCGCCACTTGCTCGACAAATCGCATTAGCTCAGGAGGTCATATGTACAAGCATATTCTGCTGCCCACCGATGGCTCCAAGCTGGCCGATAAAGCGGTCAAACAGGGCATCGCACTGGCGAAATCGATCGCCGCACGCGTGACGATCATGAATGTCATGCCGGAATACCAGATGGTGATAGACGAGGGCTTTGTCCTGCCTAACGCCATGATGATCAAGAAACGCTTCGACGATGAGATGGCGCTGCGCTCGAAAAAAATTCTCAACGCCGTCGAGGCGGACGCGAAATCGTCCGGCGTTGCCTGCGATATCGTAACGTCCAGCGGTGGGCGGCCCTATGAGCTGATCATCAAGCAGGCTAAAAAGGGCAAATGCGATCTGATCATGATGGCGTCGCATGGCCGCCGAGGCTTGTCGAGCATACTCCTGGGCAGCGAAACGGCCAAAGTGCTTACGCATTCGACGATACCGGTACTGGTCGTGCGCTGAACCGCCGCGAGCGGCGCACGCCGCCCGCCTGCACGGCGCGTGAGCGAATTGGCTTGCGCGCCGTTTGCTTTGGCGCGTCACGCGGTAGAATTGCCGCATCCGCCGTAATCCGGCCATGCTGTCGCGAACAAGCACTCCTGATGAATAAACTACAGTCGCTGTTGAACCCCGGTTCGATCGCAATTCTTGGCGCTTCAACGGATTTCAGCAAGGTCAATGGCAGGCCGCTCAAGCATCTGCTCGACAAGGGCTATACCGGCAAGCTGTACCCGGTAAACCCGAAATACTCCGCGATCGGCGGTGTCGCGTGCTATCCATCGGTCGCGGACATTCCAGGGCCCGTCGATCTCGCGATCGTCGCGGTGCCGGCGCGGTTTGTCACTTCGTTGCTGCGCGATCTCGGTCGATGCGGCGTCAAATCGGTCATTGTATTCAGTTCCGGATTTGCGGAAACCGGCGCCGACGGCCGCGCGCTGGAAGCCGAAGCCGGCGCCGTCGCACGTGAGTTCGGCATACGCGTGTGCGGGCCGAATTGTCTGGGCCTGATCAACGCGTTCGAGCGCGTGATCGCGACCTTTAGTCAATTCGCTGACGGCGCGACACCGCCGGGGCCGGTTGGATTTGTCACCCAGTCGGGCGCATTCGGCACCGCCATCGCGGCGCTGGCGCGAAAGCGCGAGCTGGGCCTCGGCTACTTCGTGAATACCGGCAACGAATGCGATGTCACATTCGCGCAAGTCATGCGCGAGGTCATGGCAGATCCGCGCATCAAGGTCGGCGCCGGTTACATCGAGGGTCTGCGCGACGGCGCGGAGTTGATAGCACTCGCCGAGTTCGCGTTGAATGCCGGCAAGCCGCTGGTGCTGGTTAAAGTGGGCAGGAGCAGCTCCGGCGCGCGCGCCGCCGCCTCACACACCGGATCGCTGGCGGGTGCCGATGCGGTTTTCGACGACGTTATTCGGCAACACGGCATCATCCGGGCACGCAACGAGGAGCATATGCTCGACATGGTCGAGGCGTTTGCAGCTTGCGAATTGCCGCACGGCGCCGGCGTCGGCATCGTGACGCAGTCAGGCGGCGCCGGCGTGCTGATGGCCGACCGCGCCGAAGAACTCGGACTGTCGGTGCCGGTGCTCGGCGCAGCCACTCAACGCGCCCTGCAAGAGGCCATTCCCGGTTTTGGCGCCTGCGGCAACCCGGTCGACGTCACCGGGCAGTTCGTCGCCAATCCGGCACTGTTGCGGGAAAGCGTGAAAATCGTGATGGCCGATCCGCAGGTGCATATCGGCATCGTCTGGTTGCAGTTGATGGATGCATATGTCGACGAACTCGTTACCCTGTTCGAGGAGATCAAGGCGCAGGTCGTGAAGCCGTTCGTCGTCTGCTGGGTTGCAGGTTCGGACCACGCATTGCACGCGCTGCGCGCGCGTGGCATTGTCGTATTGCGCGGCGCGGAGCCGGCAGTGGATGCGGTGGCGGCGCTCGTCGACTATGCGGCCGCGCAACGACGCTGGCGCACGGAGCGGGAAGCGCGCAGTGCCCTGCAGCCACTGACAATCGAGCTGCCGGCAACCGCGCGGGTGGTTTCCACGCTCGAAAGTGCGCAGCTGCTGCAGGCTTGCGGCGTGGTATTGGCGCGCACTGAACTCGCGCGTTCCGCCGCAGAAGCCGTTATGTGCGCGGAACGTATCGGCTACCCGGTCGCGCTAAAAATCGAATCGCCGGACATACCGCATAAGACCGAAGCCGGCGGTGTCGCGCTCGGCCTTGCGGATGCCGCCGCTGTCGCAGGCACATACGCGCAGCTCATCGGGAACGCGGCGCGCTACAGGGCGGACGCGGTAATCGACGGCGTGGTCGTCCAGCAGATGGTGGCAGGCGGCGTCGACATGGTCATCGGCCTGCAGAATGATCCGGTATTCGGCACGGTGGTGATGACGGGGCTTGGTGGCATTCACGTCGAAGTCCTCGGTGACGTCGTGTTTCGCACGGCGCCGGTGACGGTCGCAGAGGCGGGGCGCATGCTCGATGAATTGAAATCCAGCGCAATACTGAACGGCGTGCGCGGCAGCCCCGCGGCAGACCGCGCGGCGTTAACGCAGCTGATAAGCGCGGTGTCGCGGTTTGGCGTTGCCGCAGGCGGGCGGCTGGCGGAACTCGATTTGAATCCGGTACGCGCCGGCGCCGGCGGTGCGGTCGCCGTGGATTGGTTGATGATATGCCGTTGACAGAGAATGGCGGCAAGCGTCGCGCGCTGCCGTGGTGGCGGTGCGGTATTGCGCGAGCCGTTCTATACGCAATGCCGGTCGCAGTTTCGCTGGCGGGTGAAGCCGCTGCGCAATTGCATGCCGTGCCGATCACCGACCCCAATGCTGTTTATGAACTCGAGGGCTATAGCGTGCTGCCGCCGCCGGGCAAGAACTGGTTTGAGATGCAGCGTGACCGGCAGCACGCATTGTTCGGCAAAAGAATTGAGTCGCGCACGCATTCGTTCGTGGCGATCGCAACGTCCGGTCCGATTTCGGAGAAGTTTGAAACGCGCGAACTGTTTCAGCAGTACGTGAACAAGATGCGCACAGCGGACGTCGATCCCGCGCGCTACCGTATCGTCGAATTCGCCTCCGAAGTCGACGGCGCGTTTCCGGCGTGGTGCATACGCTATCGCCTGAAGCGTGCGGACCGCGACGCCGCATTCGCACGCAATAGAACGCTGGTGCTGGACGATTACGGCGTTACCTGTCTGCATCCGGCAAAGCCCGATCTCGTTGTCGATGTCGGCTATTCGGAACGCGGGCGTCCCACTGAGCTCAGCGCGGATCTGCGCGGGGAAGGGGAAAGCTTCATGCGCAGCCTTAAATTCACCGTGCGCTGAACATGGCAATCACTTTTCAGGACATACAGGCTGCCGCCGCGGCGCTGCGCGGCACAGTTTCGGATACGCCGTGCCTGTATTCGCGCACTTTGTCGGACGTGACCGGCGCCGAGGTTTACCTTAAATTCGAGAACCTGCAGTTCACCGCCGCATTCAAGGAGCGCGGCGCGCTCAACAAGCTGCTCTCGCTCACGCGGCCCCAACGTCAAGCGGGGGTAATCGCCGCATCAGCCGGTAATCACGCGCAGGGGGTCGCTTACCACGCAAAACGACTCGGCATTCCGGCGGTGATCGTGATGCCGCGCTTCACGCCGAACGTCAAGATTGAACGCACGCGCAATCACGGCGCAGAAGTGTTGCTGCACGGCGACGAGTTCGACGCCGCCCGGCTGCACGCAGACGGCCTTGCCGCGCAGCGCGGACTGACGCAAGTGCATCCCTATGACGACGAGAAAGTCATCGCCGGGCAGGGCACGATCGCGCTTGAAATGCTGGCGGCATGCCAGCAACTGGAGACACTGGTGGTACCGATCGGCGGCGGCGGCTTGATTGCCGGCATGGCGATCGCCGCCACGGCCGTCAAACCCGGCATCGAGATCGTCGGTGTCCAGGCTGAGCGTTATCCGTCCATGTATAGCGCGCTACGCGGGGAGCAGGCGCGCTTTGGCATGAGCACGATTGCCGATGGCATTGCGGTGAAAGAGCCGGGCGCGCTGACGTTGCCGGTTATTCGCCGGCTCGTTGCCGACATAGTACTGGTCGACGAAGGTGCGCTCGAACAGGCCGTCGTCATGCTGCTCGAAATCGAAAAAACCGTTGCCGAGGGCGCCGGCGCAGCGGGGCTGGCTGCGTTGCTGACGTATCCGCGGCGTTTCGCCGGCAGGAAGGTCGGCCTGGTATTGTGCGGCGGCAACATCGATCCGCTGACGCTTGCGGATATCATCGAGCGCGGCATGGTGAGATCGGGACGGCTCACGCGCCTCAACGTCGAATTGCGCGACCTGCCCGGCACACTGGCCGAAGTCACCGCGTGTCTGGCCGCGGTAAATGCGAACATTGAAGAAGTACACCATCAGCGCAAATTCACGCATCTTCCGGTGCAGTCCGCCGAAGTCGAGTTTGTGCTGCAGACGCGCAACCACGCGCATGCTGCCGAGATTATTGCGGCCTTGAATAAGGCCGGATTTGCAGCCAGATTGGTTAACGGCAGGGCGTAAACGACCGGCCGCCTGCCGGCTATGCGGTAGTGATTTCCCGCGGAACGGATCACCTTTATTTTGCAATGTCCGCGGTCTACGCGCGTGCAGTCGGCGAGGGAACAAGGGGGCCGGGGGGCGCGCGACCATTCACTCGAGCTTAATGCCCGCCGCCTTGATGACTTTTTTCCAGCGCTCGGACTCCACGCGCATAAAGCCGGCGAGTTCCTCGGGTGTGGTGCCGCGCGGCTCGGCGCCCTGGCTGGCCATGCGCTGCGCCATTTCCGGGTTGGTAAGTATTTTCACCACCTGCGCATTGAGCTTGGCGATGACGTCTTTAGGCGTCTTGGCGGGCGCGAACATGCCGTACCACGTCACGTTCTCGAAGCCCGGCACGCCGGCCTCCGCGACGGTCGGCACCTCGGGCGCGGCAGGCGAGCGTTGCGGGCTGCCGACGGCAAGGCCCTTCAACTTGCCGGCTTTCACGAGCGGCAGTACCGACGGCATGCTGTTGAACATCAATTGTACCTGCCCGCCCAAGAGATCGGTCACCGCCGGTCCGGTGCCTTTGTACGGCACGTGCACCATGTCGATGCCCGCCAGCGCTTTCAGGAGTTCCATGCCGAGGTGGTTGGGCGAACCCTGTCCGACTGACGCGTAGTTCAACTGGCCCGGTCTGGACTTGGCGTACGCGATCAGCTCCTTCACGGAATTGACGGGCACGCTGTTGTTGACGACCAGTATCTGAGGGTTGATCACGAGCAGGCTCACCGGTGCGAAATCCCGCACCGGATCGTACGCCAATGTGCGCACCAACGCCGGGTTGATGGTAAGTCCGGCCGAGGTACCGAACAACAGCGTATAGCCGTCGGGCGCCGCTTTCGCCGCGAGATCGGTGCCGATCACGCCGCCAGCACCGGCACGATTGTCGATCACGACCTGCTGGCCCCACGCTTCGGTCAGTTTCGCGCCGATGGCGCGCGCCACGAAGTCGGTGGGACCGCCGGGCGGATAGGTCACGATCCAGCGGATCGCCTTGGTTGGATATGTCTGGGCCTGCGCACCGGCATACACCAGCGCAAGCAGGGTCGTGAACACGCATGCCGTTACGGATCGCATTTATTTCCTCCAATAGCTGTTCCGACGTCAGTCGAGACGAATTCCGCTGGCGCGGATCACTTTGCCCCAGCGCTCGGTTTCGGCACGCATGTACGTCGCCAGCGCCTGCGGCGTGCCGCTTACGGGCTCGACGCCATACTGCGCGAACTGGCGCTCGATTGCAGGCGACGCGAGAATGCGTGCAAGTTCCGCGTGCAATCGGGCTACGATAGTGGCAGGTGCGCGCGCGGGCAGAAACACGCCGTACCAGGTCACCAGCTCGTATCCCGGCATCGTTTCCGCCATGGTCGGCGTATCGGGAATCGCCGGCGTGCGCTTCGCCGCGCCCGTGGCCAACAGTCGCAAGCGGCCCGCCGCAACGTGCGGCTGAACTGACGGCAGGCTGGTGAACATCAACTGCACCTGCCCTGCGATCATATCGGTCAGCGCGGGGGCCGTGCCCTTGTACGGTATATGCAGCATATCGATATGCGCCGCCTGCTTGAGCAATTCCATTCCGAGATGGCCGGTGCCGCCGGACCGGTTGTCTACGATCACCTGTTGACCCAGCGCTTCCTGCAGTTTCGCTGCGAGTGCGCGGCCGACGAGGTCGGTCGGCCCGCCCGGCGTGTACGGAATCACCATGCGCAACGGCTTGTGCGGATAATTTTCCGCGCACTGCGCACCGTTGCATGCGAACAAGCCGGCTACGCACGGTATGCTGACGATGCGGATGATCTTTAGCTGATTACGCATTTCTCGCGACTCGCCGCACAAGGGCGTCCTGCGTTTCCCGAACCGCGATGATGCTCCAAAACCGGCGAATGACCAATAGCCTCGCGTGTCCGGCATCGTTATAATAAAGTGGAGCACAAGGCGCCATCACGGCGCATATATCTCGAAACGACTGATATTGTCCACAGGAGAGCAAGCGATGAAGCGGCTGACCGGATCGACGTTACTGTTCTGCATTGCGCTCGTAATGGCGCTCGCGCATGCGACTGCACACGCACAGGGACGCTGGGTCAAGCTCGCACCGTTGCCGGAAGCGGCGGAAGAGGTCATAGGCGCGGCGGCGGGCGGTAAACTTTACGTATTTGCCGGCCTCGCGCCGGGCTGGAAGCCGAAGGCGCTGGTCTACGAATACGATCCTGCCACCGACAAGTGGACCAAGAAAAAACCCATGGCGCTGGCCTCTCATCATGTGGCGATTACCGAACTTAAGGGAAAGATCTATGTCTTCGGCGGTTTCGTGCTGCCGGCGTCGGGCCCGGCCGCGTGGCAGCCTGTCGATAATGCGTTCGAGTATGACCCGGCCACGGATAGCTGGAAGGCGCTGGCGCCGATGCCCACCAAGCGCGGCGCGGCAGGCGCGGCGGCGGTCGGCGACAAACTCTATGTCATCGGCGGCGCATCCATGCTGCCCGGTTCCAAAGACACCGCGGTTCACCCGGCGCGCGCGCACCGCTCGCTCACCACCGTCGAGGAATACGATCCCGCGACCAATACCTGGCGCGAGCGCAGCATGATGCCCACGCCGCGCAATCATCTCGCGATCGGCGCAGTCAACGGCAAGATTTACGTGCTCGGCGGGCGCATTGGCGCCGCGTTTATTTCCGGCGGCGGCAATCGGCTCGATCTCGTTGAGGAATACGATGTTGCGGCCGATAGCTGGAATCCGGTGCGCGCGCGCATGCCTACCGCGCGCAGCGCAGTGGCCTACGGGGTACATGGTGGCCGCGTTTATGTGGCGGGCGGCGAACACCAAAGTTACAACGAGTCGACCGCTTTTCGGGCATTCGAAGCATTTGATGCCGCTACGAAGCAGTGGATCGTCATGCCGCCGATGCCGCTGCAGCGCCACGGTCTTGCCGGCGCCGTTCTCGGCAACCGCATGCACGTCATCAGTGGCGACGTGCAATCGGCCGGTACCGGGCTCGAGATGCACACCGACGCGCACGACGCGTTCGAATTCGGCAACACCGCGAAGTAACCGATAGCGGTGCGGCTTACCAACATCAGGAACCGGCCGGCGGCAGTGCCGTCGAGCCGACCCGTAACTATCCCATAAACCACGCCCTTTACCCAACGGACTTATATGGACATGCACACGATCACGGATAAACTTATCGCGACAAAAGACAACGGCATCGGCTGGATCACGTTTAACAATCCGGCGCGCCACAATGCGGTGTCGCTGGAAATGTGGGAGGCACTGACGGTTACGCTCGAAGCCTACGCCGCCGATCCGGAAGTGCGGGTGATCATACTGAAGGGCGCGGGCGACAAGGCCTTCGTCGCCGGCGCCGACATCTCCCAGTTCAAGGAAAAACGTTCGAGCCCGGAGGCGGTTGAGATATACAACACGACCGCCGACCGCGCGGGCCAGACGTTGCAGACGAGCCCCAAACCGACCATCGCGATGGTGCGCGGCTTTTGCATCGGCGGCGGGACTGCGCTCGCGGTCGGCTGCGATATCCGCATCGCGTCCGAAGACGCGCGCTTCGGGGTCCCCGCGGCCAAGCTCGGCCTGGGCTACCGGTTTCCCGGCATCAAGCGCCTCGCTGATGTGGTCGGCCCCGCGTTCACTGCGGAAATATTCTTCACCGCGCGCCAATTCACCGCGCAGGAAGCATTGCAGATGAATCTCGTCAACCGTGTGGTGCCGGCAGCGGAGCTCGAGAAATACACACTGGACTACGCCAGCACGATCGTCAACAATGCTCCGCTGACGATCGCGTCAGTCAAGCGCAGCATTATCGAGTATCTGCGCAACCCGGCGGAGCGCAATATGGCGCTGTGCCAGAAGATGGTCGACGATTGTTATGCAAGCCAGGACTACACGGAAGGCCAGACGGCTTTCATGGAAAAGCGCA
>JANNPG010000109.1:0-12178 GCA_031399805.1 Betaproteobacteria bacterium
CGCCAATCAGGCAGCCGCCGGGAAATATGAGCTTGGGCAGCGCCTGCAGCCCGCCGGCGGTGATCGCGCGCGCGCCATAAGCGACTCGCTTGCCGCCGTCGAGAAAAGCGCGGATCACGGGATGCGTCTTGTAGCGCTGGAATTCCTCGTAGGGACTGAGGTAGGGGTTGGTGTAGCCCAGTCCCACGACATAGCCTACAGCGATCAGATTATTTTCCATGTGGTACATGAACGAGCCGCCATAGGTGTCGGTTCCCAGCGGCCAGCCGGCGGTATGCACGACGAGGCCAAGCTGGTGCTGTGCGGGTTTTATTTCCCACAGTTCTTTGAGGCCTATGCCGTACACCTGCGGGTCGGCGCCGTCGCGCAGCTTGTAGCGCGCCTGCAACTCTTTGCCGAGATGGCCGCGGCAGCCCTCGGCGAAGAAGGTGTATTTGGCGTGCAGTTCCATGCCGCGCTGATACGCGTCGGTGGGTTTGCCGTCCTTGCCCACACCCATGTCGCCGGTGGCGACACCCGCGACACTGCCGGCATCGTTATAAAGCACTTCGGCGGCGGCGAATCCCGGGAAAATTTCAACGCCGAGGCTTTCTGCCTGCTGGCCGAGCCAGCGGCATAGGTTGCCGAGGCTGATCACGTAATTGCCGTGATTCTGAAAGCACTGCGGCAGCATGAAGGCCGGCACTTTGAACGACGATTTTTCGGTCAGGAACATGAAGCGGTCTTCGCTGACCGGCGCGTTAAGCGGCGCGTTCAGTTCCTGCCAGTTTGGAAACAATTCGGTGAGCGCGCGCGGGTCAATCACCGCGCCCGAGAGTATGTGCGCGCCGACCTCGGAACCTTTTTCTATCACGCACACGCTGACGTCGCGGCCGTGTTCGGCGGCGAGTTGTTTCAGGCGGATCGCCGCGGCGAGGCCGGCGGGGCCGGCACCCACGATCACAACGTCATACTGCATGGACTCGCGTTCGGACACTGCGCACTCCTCGGGCTCGTCGGTCTGGCGGGAACCGTAGTGCGTTATTATAGCCAGCAATAGCGCATAAGGCGGCAATGAGCGAACGTGGGAAATTGTTGTGGACCTGCGCCATCGCGGTGCGCTGGGGCGACATGGACGCGCTCGGCCACGTCAACAACACCGAGTATTTTCGTTACATGGAGCAGGCGCGCATTTCGTGGTTCGACGCGCACGGCCTGTCGACGCGCGATAACGGTTGCGGGCCGGTGATCGTGCGCGGCACGTGCAATTTCATCTGGCCGATTACTTATACGGCGACGGTCGCGATCAGAATGTATCTCGCGAGGCGCGGTAACAAAAGCTTTACGGTCGACCACGATCTGTATCTCGACGGCGACGCGAACGTGAAGTTCGCGGACGGCGAGATTGTCGTGGTGTGGATCGACCACGCGCGTGGCGTCGCAGTGCCGCTGCCGCCGGCGTTGCTTGATCTGATCGAATAATCGACGCTAACGCGCCGGGTTCTGCTGCAGAATATGCTGCGCGCACAGGACGCCGCTACTCACCGCGGACTCGATGGTGGCGGGGTAGTCGCTGGCCGTGTAGTCGCCGGCGAGATAGAAATTCCTGAGTGGCGTGATTTGCGGCGGCCGCCGGATGCCCGGCGTGCACGCAAAGGTCGCGCGTTTTTCCGCGATTACGCGCGTCCACAGCGGTTCGGACACGCCGCCGACGTGCTGTTTCAATTCCTGGTGTACACGTAACCCGAGTTCCTCCTGAGTTAACTCCTGGTGTTCGCCTGCGGCGCTGATGACCGCGCCGACGAGGCCGCGTTGCCCGCAAAGTTTTTCACGGTCGAACACCCAGTGTATGAGGCCGTGCGTAAGTCCCAGCATGGGCGAGGGCAGCGGCACGGACGCCGGATATTGCAGCCACACCGAGTGAATCGGCTGGTATTGCAGGCGCTCGATGGAGTTGGCAATGTCGGACAGCGCGGTGATACCGATCAGAAATGCATTGACCTGATGCGGCGGGAGCGCGCAGATTGCATGGCTGAAAGCGTGGCGTTGGCCGCCGGCTTCAATTTCGAAACCGCCAGCCTGCGGGTCGATCGCCGTCACGCGCTGTGCGCGCAGCACGGTGCCGCCGCGCTGCTCGATGTAGCCTGCCGCAGGCTCGGGGAACAGCGCCGACAGATCGACGCGCGCGAGCACGAGATCGCTCGCTTCACGGCCCGCATCGAGGCTGTCGCGCAGCACGTGCAGAAACACCTGCGCCGATGCCATCGCCGGCGGCGTATTGAGCGCCGCGACGCACAGTGGGCGCCACAGTACTCGCCTCAATTTTTCGCTCTGTGCGTATTGCGCGAGCAGAAGTTCGACGCTGATGTCTTGCGCCAGCGAGTAGTGGCGAGCGCGCAGCGCGGCGAGAAAACGCGCTGCCGAAAACTTTTCGGCGATGCTCAAACCTTGCGCGCGTACCAAGCCGATCAATAAATGCAGCGGTGCGGGTAAATGCGCTGCTGCAAGGTGAAATTCGCCATGCACATGCCATTGCAGTGGCGTTCGCAGCAGCAGGTCCGGAGCGGCTGCATTGACGAGCCGGATCAGGCGCAGGGTTTGCGTATACGCGCCGATCAGGATGTGCAGCCCGTTATCGAGCGCAGTGTCGCGGTGCTCGACGCGCCGCGCGCGGCCGCCGAGTTGCCGCGCTGCCTCGAACACGGTTACCGGCACACGCTGCTCGGCCAATGTTGCCGCCGCCGCCATGCCGGCGTAGCCGCCGCCGATTACGGCAACGTGTTTCATCATGTTACCGACTCTAACGGAGCCGCAGAATTGTCATCTCAGAACGCATAGCGCTTCAGCCCGCCATCCACCGGCATCACTGTGCCGGTAATGTAGGCGGCCAGCGGGGACGCGAGGAATACCGCCAGGCAAGCGAGTTCCTCCGGTTCGCCGTAACGGCCGACCGGAATTTCCTTGGCTGCGTGCTCCTTGCGATACTCCTCGGGATAGTTGCGGCGGATTTGTTCGCTCATGATGCGCCCCGGAGGAATGCAGTTGATCGTGATGCCATGTTTGCCAATTTCGCGCGACAGGCCTTTGGCCCATGCGTGTATGCCGGCCTTGGCGGAAAACGCGGCGTTCAACCCCTCCGGTTCGGATTTGCCGGTGATATTGATGATGCGGCCCCACCCGTGCTTGATCATGTCCGGAAACACCGCGTGGCTCAACTGGCGTACGCGCGTGAAGTTGAGCGTCATCGCCTCGTGCCATTTTTCGTCAGGCGCATCGATGGCGAGCGGGCGGCTGCCGCCAGCGCAGTTGACGAGTATTCCGATCTGCCCCAGTCCCGCGAGAGCTTCCTGCGCGAGCTTTTGTGGCGCGTCATCGCTCATGATGTCGACCGGCGCTATATGCGGCTGGGTGCCACCTGCGGCGACAATCTCCTGCGCGAGTTGCTCGAGCAATTCACGGCGGCGCGCGGCAATGCAAAGCTTCACGCCTTCCGCAGCGAGGCCTTTCGCGATAGCGCGGCCGATGCCCTGGCTCGCGCCGGTCACCAGCGCGGTTTTTCCTTTCAGCTGTAAGTCCATCTGGATTGGTCCTTGTTGAAGTGGGTCCGACGATCGATAAGTTACCTTGACGCGCGCGGTAATCCGCGCGGCAATGTTTTTATCCCTTGACCCATGTCCGCCACGCGATCCACAACTTGCGCAGCGGCGTGAGCGAGGTGCGCTGCGTGAGTACCGGCATGCCGTCGGCGCGGATTTCGGCGAGCAGCGTCTGGTAGATCGCCGCCATCACCAGTCCCGGGCGCTGGGCCTTGCGGTCAACGGCGGGCAGTGCGGCGAACGCGTCGCGATAGTAGCCTAGCGCGCGCTCGACCTGGAATTCCATCAGTTGCCGGAATCCGTCGCCGGCGCGCGCATGCATGAGGTCCGCGACCGACACGTTAAAGCGCGCGAGTTCGTCGAGCGGCAGGTACACACGGTCGCGGCGTGCATCTTCGCCGACGTCACGGATGATGTTGGTCAACTGAAACGCCATGCCGAGGTTCTCTGCGTACTGAAGTGTTCGGGGGTCAGCGTAGCCGAATATCTCGGCCGCCAACAAGCCGACCACGCTCGCCACGCGATGGCAGTAGAGCTGCAGTTCGGCGAAATCCGCATAGCGCCGCCGGGTGAGATCCATTTCCATGCCGTCGATGATCTCCTGCATGCGTTCCTGCGGCAGCCTGAACGATGTCACGACGCTCGCCAGCGCCTGCGCGACCGGATGGTGCGCATTCCCGTCATACAATGCAGCGACTTCGCCACGCCACCACGCGAGTTTCGTGCGCGCGACGTCCGCGTCCGCGCATTCGTCGACCACGTCATCGACTTCGCGGCAGAACGCATAAAGCGCGGTAATCGCTCGCCGCCGCGCCCGCGGCAGGAACAGGAAGCTGTAGTAAAAACTCGAGCCGCTTTGCGCGGCTTTTTGCTGGCAGTATTGATCGGGCGTCATCGGGTGCGGGACGGGAACGCGTGACGTAACTCCGCCGTGTGGCGGCCGCGCTCGTAATATCCGGCGGCTTTCTGCTGGCAATACTGATCGGGGGTCACGGATGCGCGGGATTCGGCAGTCAGCGGATGGAGAATGTGCGGGCAAACATCAGCACCCAGTCGTGCGAGCGTAGCACGGGACGGCGGCGAAATACGTCATATCCCGCCTTTTCGATCTTGCGCAGGATGCGCTCGCCGCCGGCCACGATCATGCGCATTTCGAGGCCGATGCGTCCTTCGAGTACGCGACCGAGCGGCGCGCCGTCGCACAGCATGCGGCGCGCGCGACCGACCTGGAACGTCATGAAATCGCGCCACGCGTCGTTGGTGTCCTGCGTCGCGAATTGCGCTTCGGCGACGCGGTAACGGGCGAGTTCGTCCTGCGGCATGTAGATGCGTCGGTTGGCGTAATCGATCGCGATGTCCTGCAGAAAATTGATGATTTGCAAGGCCGAGCAAATGTTGTCCGACCACGCGTTGTTTTGCGCCGTCGCCGCTCCGTACAGCACGAGCAGCAGGCGTCCCACCGGGTTCGCGGAGCGCCGGCAGTAGTCGAGAAGATCGTTGAAGTCGGCATAACGCTTCTTCGTCACGTCTTGCGCAAATGCCGAAAGCAGGTCGTGGAATAAAGCGACCGGCAACTGCTTCCCCCGGATCATGGGCGCCAGTTCCTGGAACAAAGACGTGCGCGGGGACGCGCCGCTTTCGATCCTGCGCAATTCATCGCCAAAGTCCGCGAGCAGGGCGAGTCTCTCGGCGTCCGGCAGGTCCCCCTCGTCGGCGAAATCATCGGCTGCGCGCGCGAAGCGGTAGATGAGCTCGACCGGTTTGCGCAAGCGCGCCGGCATGAGCACGGACGCAACGGGAAAGTTTTCGTAGTGGTCGATAGTCACGCGAGTTGCCGGGAAACGACCGGTATTACAATGGCTTAACGGGATAACGCACGCCACCCGACCGGTATTCGAAGCTGACGGATGAGGGTAATTATATTACAATCAAAGCGTTGCGAAAGTGGCGGAATTGGTAGACGCACCAGATTTAGGTTCTGGCGCCGAAAGGCGTGTGGGTTCGAGTCCCTCCTTTCGCACCAGCATCCCGATGGTATTCGACGTACTCTGTGCACTTAGGAAGGAACAATGGCAGCAACCCTGGAAAATATCAGTCAGCTTGAACGGCGTATCAATATCTCGCTGCCTTCTCAAGAAATTGACAGCGAGGTGCAGACCCGGCTCAAACGGCTCGCGCGGGACGTCAAAATGCACGGTTTTCGTCCGGGCAAGGTGCCGCTCAAGGTCGTTGCGCAGCAGTACGCGGATCAGGTGCGGCGCGAAGTGCTCGGCGATGCCCTGCAGAAAAGTTTTGGCGACGCCGTTCGCGCGCAAAATCTGAAGGTGGCCGGCTATCCGCGTTTCGAGCCCAAGGGTGAACTGGGCAGCGTGGTCGAGGTCGAGTTCAGCGCGACCTTTGAAATCTACCCGGAAGTCACCGCCAGCGACATGAGCACGGTGGTGATCAACCGGCCGACGACGACTGTCAGTGAAGCAGAGGTCGACAAGACGCTCGAGATCATGCGCAAGCAGCGCGCAAGCTTCGACCCCGTCACCCGGCCGGCGGCGCTGGGCGACAAGGTAACTATCGATTTCGTGGGCAAAACCGACGGCCGCGAGTTCGAAGGCGGTAAAGGCGACGACTTCAGCCTGACCCTCGGCGAGGGCCGGCTGCTCAAGGATTTTGAACAGCAGGTCGTAGGTCTCAAGGCGGGCGATTCAAAGACATTTGAAATACGCTTTCCGGAAGACTATCATGGCAAAGAATTATGTGGAAAAACCGCTACTTTCGACGTAAAGTTAAAGCAGGTTGCAGGAGCCAGCCTGCCGCCGGTCGATGCCGACTTCGCGAAGGCGCTGGGGGTAGTGGACGGCAATCTGGATACGATGCGCCGCGAGGTTCGCGAGAATCTCGAGCGCGAGGTGAAGCGCCGTATTGGAGCACGGCTGAAAGACCAGATCATGCAGGCACTGATCGACACCACCAAGGTCGAGGTGCCAAAGTCGCTGGTCGAGCTCGAAATCGAGCGCATGCAGGCATCGGCGCAACAGGATCTGGCGGCGCGCGGCGTGAAGAAGGAAAGCATACAGCTGCCGCGCGATTTGTTCGAACAGCAGGCGCAACGTCGCGTGGCATTGGGCTTGATTCTGGCGGAGGTGGTGAAGATGCACGCATTGCAAGCCAAGCCCGATGAGGTGCGGGCGATGGTTGAGGAGCAGGCGCAAAGTTACGAGAACCCGGAGCAGGTGGTGAAGTGGTATTACCAGTCGCCCGAGCGGCTGCGTGAAATCGAATCGATGGTGGTCGAGGAAAGCGTCGTTGCGTGGGCGCTGGCGACCGCGAAGGTGGAAGACAAGGCGACCGATTTCGACGAATTGATGGGGAACAGCAAATGATGCAGCAGAACTGGGAGCGCAGCGCGGTGGAGCCGCAGGGACTGGGCCTGATCCCCATGGTGATCGAGCAAAGCGGCCGTGGCGAGCGCGCGTACGATATTTATTCGCGCCTGTTGAAGGAGCGCGTGGTGTTTCTGGTCGGCCCGGTCACCGAAGCGACCGCCAACGTGATCGTCGCGCAGTTGTTGTTTCTCGAGTCCGACAATCCCGACAAGGACATCTCGTTTTACATCAATTCGCCGGGCGGTTCGGTGTCGGCGGGACTCGCGGTCTACGACACGATGCAGTTCATAAAGCCCGACGTGTCGACCTTGTGTGTCGGCCAGGCGGCGAGCATGGGGGCATTGCTGCTGACAGCAGGCGCCAAGGGCAAGCGTTTCTGCCTGCCGAACTCGCGCGTGATGATTCATCAACCGATGGGCGGCTTCCAGGGCCAGGCTTCGGATATCGAAATCCACGCTAAGGAAATCCTGTTTTTGAAAGGCAAGCTCAACGAAATCATGGCCAAGCACACCGGCCAGAAGTTCGAAACGGTTGAGAAGGATACCGATCGCGACAACTTTTTATCCGCCGACCAGGCGGTGCAATACGGATTGGTCGACAAAGTGCTGGTCAGCAGAGCAGAATCCGCAAAATAATGTTCTACAATACGGGTCGATAAGGAAAACTGCGTATGTCAGACAAAATCGGCGGCGAAAAACTGCTCTATTGCTCGTTTTGCGGCAAGAGTCAGCACGAGGTGCGCAAGCTCATCGCGGGCCCGTCGGTTTTCATCTGCGACGAATGCATCGAACTGTGCAACGACATCATCCGCGAAGAAACGCAGGGCGACCACGGCGCCAAGGGCGCCAAGTCCGATTTGCCCGTGCCGCATGAAATTCGCGAGATCCTCGACCAGTACGTGATCGGCCAGGACCTCGCCAAGAAAATTTTGTCGGTGGCAGTCTACAATCATTACAAGCGGCTGAAGAACCTCTCCAAGAACGACGAGGTTGAACTCGCCAAGAGCAACATCCTGCTGGTCGGGCCGACCGGGTCCGGTAAAACGCTGCTCGCGCAGACGCTGGCGCGCCTTCTGAACGTGCCGTTCGTGATGGCGGATGCGACGACGTTGACCGAGGCCGGGTATGTCGGAGAGGACGTCGAGAACATCATCCAGAAGCTTCTCCAGAAATGCGATTACGACGTCGAAAAGGCGCAACGCGGCATTGTCTACATCGACGAAATCGACAAGATTTCGCGCAAATCCGACAACCCGTCGATTACGCGCGACGTGTCGGGCGAGGGCGTGCAACAGGCATTGCTGAAACTGATCGAGGGCACCATCGCGTCGGTGCCGCCGCAGGGCGGCCGCAAACACCCGAACCAGGAGTTCGTGCAGGTCGACACCACCAATATCCTGTTCATATGCGGCGGCGCGTTCGATGGTCTCGACAAGGTGATACGCGCGCGTTCGGAAAAAGGCGGTATCGGTTTCAGCGCGGAAGTTAAAAGCCGCGACAACCGCAAGGATGCCACCAAGGTGCTGCGCAGCGTGCAGCCCGAGGATCTGATCAAATACGGGCTTATTCCGGAGTTCGTCGGCCGCCTGCCGGTGGTGGCGACGCTCGAGGAACTCGATGAAATCGTGCTCATCCAGATCCTCACCGAGCCCAAGAACGCGCTGCTCAAGCAGTACCAAAAAATGTTTGCGATGGAAGGCGTCGAACTGGAAGTTCGCGATGCGGCGTTAAAGGCGGTCGCGCACAAGGCGCTCGAACGCAAAACCGGCGCGCGGGGGCTGCGTTCGATACTCGAGCAGACGTTGCTCGACACCATGTTCGACCTGCCTTCGCTCGAAAACGTGATCAAGGTCGTGGTCGACGAAGGCTCAATCGGCACGGATACGCGCCCTATCCTCATCTATTCCGACCAACCCAAGGTCGCGGGTTCGGTATAATCCCTTCCATGGACCTTTCCCGCGCGCCTTACGTTGCCGCGGCGAGCGCTTCACCGCTTGAATTGCCGGGGCCTGCCCCAACAATAACTTTTGTATTGATTACCCAGGTGAAACCACATGTCCATTGCCAATGACCAAGTGACAAATACCTTGCAATTGCCGCTATTGCCCTTGCGCGACGTAGTGGTATTCCCGCATATGGTCATTCCGCTCTTTGTCGGGCGTCCGAAATCGATCAAGGCGCTTGAAACCGCGATGGAGGCGGGTAAGAGCATCGTGTTGATCGCGCAAAAATCGGCTGCCAAGGACGAACCCGCGCCCGAAGACCTGTACGCGATAGGCACGGTTGCCAACATCCTGCAGATGCTGAAGCTGCCCGACGGCACGGTAAAAGTGCTGGTCGAAGGCAGCCAGCGCGCGCGCATCAATCAGGTGCTCGATGCCGCCACGCATTTCACGGTCGAGGCGACGCCGATTGCGGCGGACGACGAGATCACGGCGGAGGTCGAGGCGATGCGCCGCACGCTGGTCGCGCAATTTGACCAGTACGTGAAATTGAACAAGAAAATCCCGCCCGAGATCCTGACGTCATTGTCGGGCATTGATGAGCCGGGGCGGCTCGCAGATACGATTGCAGCGCATCTGCCGCTGAAGCTTGAGCAAAAGCAGGAAGTGCTCGAGATGTTCGCGGCCAAGAAACGGCTCGAACACCTGCTGACCTTGATTGAGGGCGAACTCGATATTCTGCAGGTTGAAAAGCGCATCCGCGGACGCGTCAAGCGTCAGATGGAGAAAAGTCAGCGCGAGTACTACCTTAACGAGCAGGTGAAAGCGATTCAGAAAGAGCTCGGCGAACTCGAAGAAGGCGCCGATCTCGATGACATGGAAAAGCGCATCAAGGCTGCGCACATGCCTAAAGAAGCGCGCAAAAAGGCGGAAACCGAGTTCAAGAAGCTGCGCCTGATGTCGCCGATGTCGGCCGAAGCGACGGTGGTGCGCAACTATATCGACGCGATCGTAGCGCTGCCGTGGAAGAAGAAAAGCAAGATCAGCACCGATCTGGTGAAGGCCGAAGCAGTACTCAACGAAGACCATTACGGCCTCGAGAAGGTCAAGGAACGCATTGTCGAGTACCTCGCGGTGCAGCAGCGCGTAGATAAAATGAAAGCGCCGATTCTGTGCCTCGTCGGCGCGCCGGGCGTGGGCAAGACCTCGCTGGGCCAATCGATCGCGCGGGCGACCAACCGCAAGTTCGTGCGCATGTCGCTGGGCGGCGTGCGGGACGAAGCGGAGATTCGCGGACATCGCCGCACCTACATTGGCTCGATGCCGGGCAAAATCCTGCAGAACATGACCAAGGTCGCGGTACGCAATCCGCTATTTCTGCTCGACGAAGTCGACAAGATGGGCATGGACTTCCGCGGCGATCCCGCGAGCGCGCTGCTGGAAGTGCTCGATCCCGAACAAAATCACACGTTCGTCGATCACTACATAGAGGTCGAGTACGATCTTTCGGACGTGATGTTTGTCGCGACCGCCAATACGCTGAACATTCCACCGGCGCTGCTTGACCGCATGGAGGTCATCCGCCTGTCGGGCTACACCGAGGACGAGAAGGTGCATATTGCGATCGATCACCTGCTGCAAAAGCAGATGAAGAACCACGGGCTGAAGCCGGAAGAAATCTCGGTATCGGAGAGCGCGGTGCGCGACATCATCCGTTACTATTCGCGTGAAGCCGGCGTGCGCAGCGTTGAACGCGAGTTATCAAAGATCTGACGCAAGGTGGTGAAGATGCTGGTTGTGCGCAAGGGCGAAGCAGCGGTGAAAAAAGTGGCCGTCAATGCGCGCAATCTGGACAAGTTCCTGGGCGTGCGCCGTTACACTTTTGGCCTCGCCGAGAAAAACAACCAGGTCGGTCAGGTCACCGGGCTCGCGTGGACTGAAGTCGGCGGAGAATTGCTGACGATCGAAAGTGCGGTCATGCCGGGCAAAGGCAAGACGATCACGACCGGCAAGTTGGGCGAAGTCATGCAGGAGTCGATTCAGGCGGCGTTGTCAGTGGTGCGCAGCCGTTCGCGCAGACTCGGCATCAACGAGGATTTTTACCAGAAAAACGACATCCACATACACTTGCCCGAGGGCGCGACGCCCAAAGATGGCCCGAGCGCAGGCATTGGCATTTGCACTGCGATGGTGTCGGTCTTCACGGGTATTCCGGTGCGCGCCGACGTTGCGATGACCGGCGAGATCACGCTGCGCGGTGAAGTGCTGCCGATCGGCGGCTTGAAGGAGAAGCTGCTGGCGGCGCATCGCGGCGGCATCAAGACCGTGCTGATACCGCAGGAGAACCTTAAGGACCTTGTGGAAATACCTGACAACATTAAAAACAGGCTAGATATACTGCCGGTGAAGTGGATTGATCAAGTGCTCGAATTGGCGCTCGAACGCAAGCCCGAGGCACTGCCCGACACGCGGGATGTTGCGCCGGTACCCGCCGTCGAGCAGGCAATCGCGCCGGCAATCAAGCACTGACGGCGTGCATAGTGGTGCGAAAATTGCAGTGTGCCAATTTGCACACGGCGATTGAAATGAACGCGCATAATTGCGGCCATTTGCTTGACACCTCGTTTTCGCGCTTGCTATAAATCATCTACAGGAATAGGGTTCCGGCTTCGCGTCAATCGCGTGTCACGGCTTCACTCAAGTCCGGGTTTTTTAATTGGATTAATGCAAATTTTTAAGGGGGATTTACGTGAATAAATCGGAACTGATTGAGGCTGTCGCGAAATCCGCCGATATTTCCAAGGCTTCCGCCGAGAAGGCTCTGGACGGAGCGCTGGGCGCGATCAAGGGCGCACTCAAAAAAGGCTCCAGCGTGACTTTGGTCGGTTTTGGCACGTTCAAGGTGGGCAAGCGCGCCGCGCGCACCGGGCGTAATCCGCGTACCGGCGAGGCGATCAAGATCAAGGCTGCGCGCGTGCCCAAGTTCAGCGCTGGCAAGGCACTCAAAGATGCTGTAAACTAGCGCCGATCAGGTAGTCGGACGGTTACATATTTGGGGTAGATGCGATCGCGCATCTACCCCAAATTCGTGGTAGCAAGCGTTTGAACGGTTCCTGCGGTCACGGGTGCTTAGCTCAGTTGGTAGAGCGTCGCCCTTACAAGGCGAATGTCGGCGGTTCGAGCCCGTCAGCACCCACCAGGGTCTGTCACAATACGCGAGATACCGGAGTGGTAGTTCAGTTGGTTAGAATGCTGCCCTGTCACGGCAGAGGTCGCGGGTT